>NZ_JBITER010000003.1:0-30362 GCF_044455345.1 Streptomyces sp. NPDC051286
CGGCTAGCTTCGCACCGCTGACAGTGGTGCTGGGGGCAGCGGTGACGAGGTCCCGATACCCGTCGCCGTTGAAGTCGTCCGCGTACTTCGCCGGGACTGCGGTCACCTGTGTGGCCGCCAGGGTGAGGAAGCCGCCGGTGAGGGCCAACGCCGTCGCGGTTGCCAGGGTAATGCGCAGGGGGCGTCTGGTTTTCATGTGCCTTCTGACTCGAGGACCCGCGAAGACGACTGCACAGGGGGACAGGCTTCGCGGACGGGTGGGAGTGAGGATGGCGTGGGGGGCTGTCATTGACCGTGATACCGGCGGGGGAGCCGCCGGCGATCCCGTGGTTCCTGCAACAGAGCGACCTACAGTGGGCGCCAAAGGTTGTACAGGAGTTCAGGAAATCATTGAGGTCACGGCATGGACGATAGCCAGCTCCGCTGGCACGCGAGGCCCACTGCGAACAGCGGGCCCCTGACCTGCCCGTGGGTGCGGCTGCAGTAGATGACGGACTCCGCGTCCGCTACGAATGCGGCGCCGCCAACCTCTATTCGGACCTGGTCGAATTCGCCCGCAGCATCATCTGCACCCGAAGTCATTCCGAAGCCACCAGTTACTGGCCGTCGAGTTGTAGCGGCGGGTTCGGATCGGTGTCGTCGCTCATGAAGTCCTTCATGCCCTGCCACAGCGAGCGGGCCTGGTGGACGGTGACCCCCTGGACACCGGCCAGGACCTCCGAGCGCTCACCGAAGCCGACCGGGAGCGGCGGGAGGCCCAGCGTGGCCAGGGTGCGGATCAGGAGCTCCGACGGCTCGCCCGGGTCGCGCAGCAGCCGCGCCACCTCGCGGGCGTCGCCGCTGCCGGCCGCCGCAACGAACAGCTCCGCGTGCTGTTGCGCGATCTCCTGCGACGGCGTCGTCCCGGGCCCCGCCCATCGGTGCCGGGCGGCCGTCCTACCCTCCCGGACGACGGTGAGGGCCTGGGAGTCACCCCCTTCGCAGTGGGCGACCAGGGTGGTCAGTTGAGGGGCGTTGAACGCGGTCTCCGCGACCTTCGCCAGCCCGTCGAGGCGCAGCAGCGTCGCGCGGCGTCCGCGTTTGCCTGGCGTCTCCTGCGATGGGGCCGCCTCCATCAGCGTCCACCGTCCGGCCGGAGCGAGCCGGACGGTCGCCCCGCACAGCAACAGCTCCTGCGAGGCGCGCTGCGGCGAGGTGGGCACGTACGCAATCTCCTGTGCCGCCTGCGGCTGCGCGGACTCCGGCAGCGGCACCGCGGGGGCGGGGACAGCGCCGTTGCGAGGGATGGAGGCAGCGAGCCGGGACCGGGCGTGGTCCCGGAAGTGCAGGAACGCCTGCAGGGGACTCCCTGCGTAATGCCACGGGGACTCGGTGGCGTACCGCCCGATGGAGCGGTAGACGTCCAGCGACTCGGCCCAGCGTTCCTGCCTGTTCAGTGCCCACACCAGGTGGTTGCGGATCAGGCGGGCACCACGGTCCTCGGGCGGGCGCGATGCGGAGTACGCCTGCGCTGTGGCGATGATCTCGTCGATCCGGTCGGCGCCGAGAGATGCCTGGCCGCCGTTCTTACGCGGGCGTCTCTCCCTTCTGTCCATCTCGATGTCGACTTCCGTCAGTGCCACGACCTCCAGGGCGCGGACGGGGGAGTCCTGCGGGGCGTCGGCGGCGGCGGAGGCCGCGTAGTCGAGCATCTCGTTGTGGCTGCCGTACCACTTGGCGGCGAGGAACTGCACGGCTTGGAGATGGGTGGGCAAGTGGTGGGGCCCGCAGGTGAGCGCATGGAGCAAGCAGTCGTCGAAGACATCGCGCGACGCCTGGGTACCCGTGCAGTGGGTCAGGGCTGCGGACCACGGGACCGGGTCGCCGGGGCTGGCTGCGGCGGCCGCTTCGATGGCCGGCAGTGCGTCGTTCAGCAGCGCAAGGAAGGCGCGGAACTGGTCCGGGGCCACGTCTTTCGCGAACGCGCTCGTGCGGACCTTCCATGCCTCGGCGATCCGCCGGAACGCCTCGACGACGAGGGCGTCGGGGTCGTCGGGCGACTCGGCCTGCCAGGCGTTCAGCCACGCCGCATCGTCCACAGCGATCTCGGCGAGGGCGCGCACGGACTCGTCCCGCAGGGTCCAGTTGGCCTTTTCACGCGTGGCGGCGAGGAGTGCGCGGGCTGGCGCGTACGCGCCACGGCGTGCGGCGGTCAGAGCGTCGGTGGCGTGTGCGTCTGGTGCGTCGACCGCGACTGCGTGGTCCGGCGGCAGCCCGACTCCTGTCGCCTCCAGGTGCCGGACCATGCGTGCTGCCTTACCGAACACGGGCGCCTCCTCCATAAAACCCGCATGTGCCCGTCATGATCGCTTCCGTGTCGCGCTCTTGGCAGGGCCGGCCGCCGAGTCGTGTCCATAACGCCGTCGTGACGTGACCGCTACGGCGCTATGTCACGAAGTGTCATGCACCGGCGACCTGTTCACGGAGTTGTCGGCCCTCTTCCGGGACGGATATACAGGTGAGTCCTGGCGCGGGCATTCCCGGCGCTCTCTTCTCGGTCATGCTGGTCACTCCACCAGGGTTCTGTTTCGACCGGAGACCGTCGGTGACCTTCACCCGCCAGCTCGGCGCCGCTGCCAGCTCGGACAGTCAGCCGGTCCACCGAGGAGCCGCCGGCAGCGCCCGCCACCTAAAGCGGTGTTCAGTCCAGCTGAGCTCTCGTCATGGGCCATGTGTGGGCCAAGGTGCGCTTGCGGGGGCCCGAAGCGGGCTTGAGCGCAGGTCAATGCGTTGCGCTTTCCGCATGCGTGGCGGTCTTGAAAACCGTCGTGGCAGCGATGTCACCGTGGGTTCAAATCCCACACCCACCGCAGGTGAACGGCCCCTGACCAGGTGAATCGGTCGGGGGCCGTCCGTGTGCTCAGGCACCGTGACGCACCGGCATTCCCCGTGGTTACCCGCTCGATCGGGCACGCGTGGGGCACGGCGCCGGTCGACCCGCTAGGTGCGCCGATTACTGCATCGAGCACGATGTCCGGCATGCTGCTGACCTTCGGTCCCGACCGCCAGACTCGCGAGTTCACGTGCGACTGCTGCAACGCCCCCATTGAGCGGGCGTGGGACTTCATCTACGCCGACGGTGCTCCTCACGCCGTGTACTTCGCGAACTGCTACCACCACACCGACCGAGACCACGACGCGTGGATAGACGTGATCTTCGGTACGTGGGGCGATGGGCAGGACAAGTGGAACGATCACGTTGCCTTCGCCTGCCGCGTCGGTTCCGTCGTTGGCCAACACGAGCCCGCCTCCACGCTGGTGACCGCTGGACTCGCCCACCCCGATGGTCCCCTTTTCGGGCTCAAGCTCGATCGTGAAGCCGCCCTGCAGCACCCCCGACTGAGCGAGTTCTGGCAGGTCTCGGACTTCATCCTGGAGAACGACCCACTGGTGCGTGGGCACGTCTACGGTCGCTAGGCGAATCAGGGTCGGTGAAGTCTCAAACTGAACCATGGGGCGTCGTCCATCGAGCTTAGGATGACGCCCGCGCGGGACAGGTTTTGAGATCCGGCCTCATCCTTATCAGGTCGATCGCGCACTCCATCAACGTCGCTCAAGGCACTGCGCCCTGCGCTCGTCTGGCTCTTGAGGTTCCGGGTTGGCCGTCGCTGTCCGTGCTTGTTGATGTCGGGAGTTGATGTCAGGATCCGGCTCGGTAACCCATGGCCAGGCACCTCAGGGGGATCGCATGGAACTGAACGACATGCAACCGGCAACGCCACGGCATCGTATCGGCGTTTATGCCACTGGCTGGATCGTCGCCTCGTTGTTCATGCTGGCCGCTGCTGGCTGGGGGCCATGGACTGGGCCGCTGCCCTGGGCAAAGGAACGGCTGGGACATTGCAGATCGACGAGTGCGGGATGAAGTCTGGCTCCCGAGGAACCAAGCACCGGGTTTGTGCGGGCACATTTCGCTCAGACACTGGCGTGATCGATAGCCATGCCGAGGTGCCGTCACAAAGCAAGGTTGGTGATCGTGTAGCTGTGACCCGAACGCTCATCGGCGAGTACATACAGCAGGATGGGCGGTCTGCTGCTGGAGCTGCGGCTCGGACGCTGATCTTCAGTGCCGGGGGTGTCGGTTGCGGCATAGCTGGCGGAGTGCGCGTACGTCGCCTCATCAGGTGACCGCGACCTGTGATCGAGGTCGGCGGAGCCCCTTTGAGGCGAGCGATCACGGCCCCTCAAGCCTTCGGCGAGTCGGGCAGTCTGCGGACCTGCTCCCTGATCTGCATCAACCCGCACCCTCCCCGTTCCCCAACCCACCACTCTCCCCAGCTCCCATCCCGTCCGCCTTCGGCCCACACACCGTGGAGCGGGCGTGGTTCAGGGCGTCAAGGTGGAGCGCGCCACTGTACGAACGACCTTGACGCCCTGGGCCGCGACTGCTCGGCTCTGCCTGGGTCGAAGGTGGTCGGGATGGGAGCCCCCAACGCTCACCACGCTCCGGCCGGCACACGCAAACGGCGCCCCGGCCATCATGGAAACCGCTGCCGATGATGAGCTGATCCGCCGCAACCCCTGCCGCATCAGGGGTGCTGGCAAGGAAACCGCGGAAGAACGCCCGACCGCCACCGTCGCCCAGGTTGACGCGCTCGTCGACGCCATGGGTCCGCGCTGGCGCCTGATGATCTACATCGCGGCGTACGGCCCCGCCCGTCCGGAGGAACAGGCAGCGATGCGCCGTCATGACGTCGACCTGGAGAACGTCGGCATCTGGGTGCGGACCGCCGAGCCTGAACTCACCACTGGTCGACGGGCACCGGGTGACACCAAGTCTGATGCGGGCAAGCGGTTCCTCGTCCTGCCGGCCTTTCTGGAGAAGGACCTCAAGCGGCATCTCGCCTGGTACGCGGAGAAGCAGCCGGACGGGTTGCTGTTCGTGGGGGAGCGGGGCAAGCCGTTCCGGCGCACCACGTTCGGGCGGAAGTGGCGGAGGGCTCGGGCCAAGGTCGGGCTGCCGGAGAACTTCCGCTTCTACGATCTTCGTCACACCGGACACACACTCTCGACGCAGTCGGGCGCCACGCTCAAGGACACGATGGTCCGGGCCGGGCAGTCCTCCGAGCGTGCCGCGCTGATCTATCAGCACTCGAACCTGGAGCGTCAGCGGGAGGTGGCCGACGGGATCGACGCCCGCGTCCGCGCCGAGCGGGAGAAGGCTGCGATTGTGCCCGGCGATCAGGCATCGGGCACGGAACGGGCACGCGACGCCTAATGTGGTCTAGACAACAAAGAAGCCCCGGGCCGATGGCCTGGGGCTTTTTCATGGAGCGGGTGACGAGAATCGAACTCGCGCTCTGAGCTTGGGAATCACCCGGCACTCGAGCTCGCATAGAGCGGTTGACCTGCGGGAATGCCCGTTGTGGGCGAGGTTCGGGCTGCTTCGATGGGACCTCTGTTGACCGCTGTTCACCGCCCCTACTGGCACGTTGTGGCACGGGGGCGTCGCGTCTGCTCACTGCGGGGCCGTGGCGGGGACGTCGGGTCTGGCGGTGTCGGGTACTCGCGGCCGTTCTCCCGCCGAGCCCGATCCCCGGGGCCACCTCCGACAGGCTGATCGCCCGGAACTTCAAGGGCGCTGGGTCGCTCCGGGAGCCCGGCGACGGCGCACGATGGCCGGTCGCCCATCCGCCGGCTCCGCCTCACGGCGTGGACGTGGGCTCGTGGGCGCGGTCGGTGGGAGCTCGCGGAACGGAAACGTTCCGGCGTAGCCGACGGCCAGGGCCACATGCTTGCCCGCGAGGTCGCGTGCGCGGGCGAGGGGCAGCGCCGGGTCGTTCGAGATGACTCGGGTGGACAGACCCGAGAGCAGGGCGAGGGCGACCGCGGCGACCTCTTCGGGCTGGCAGTTGTGGAAGACCCCTTCCTCCAGGCCCGCCGCGACGGCCTCTTCGAAGGGGCGCAGGATCCGGCCGAGAAGTGTCGCCAGGGTGCGGGAGAGTTCGTCCGAGCCGACGGCACGGAGCTCCAGTTCGTCCCAGAGGCACGACTCGCGAACGTCCTCGGGGGTCAGTGGCAGGCAGAAGTCGATCAGGTCCGCCATGCGCTCCGTGGCGGTTTGGCGGTGGGCGTCCGCGGTCACCCGCTCCATGCGGGCCTCGGCGGCGCTGAGGGACTGGGCCAGAGCCTCGGTGAGTAGCTGGGTGCGGCTGGCGAAGTGGTAGTGCACCAGCGCCGCCGACACTCCCGCATGGGCGGCGATGTCGGTCATGCGGACGCCGTCGAAGCCGTCGCGGGCGATCAGCTCCAGCGCCGAGGCCAGTACCCGCTCCCGTCTGTCGTTGCTTGCCATGCGCCCGATCTTTCCATAGGGGGTTGTGGCTCCCCGTTCCTGAGATTAATCTCAGCCAAATCCTGATTCTAATCTCAGGAAGGGTCCCGGTCACCGTTGTGTGCGCCTGGGCACTCGCGTGGCAGAAGAGATCGGAAGAGAGCACCATGAGCCGCTACGGCGCGATGTTCGGCCCTGACATCACCTTCCTGGGTGTGGAGCGCTGCACCCTGGATGAGCCCGAGACCTACCGCGACGCGGACGTCGTCATCGTCGGTGCGCCGTTCGACGGCGGGGTCAGCCACCGCCCGGGCACCCGCTTCGGGCCGCAGGCCATGCGGGCCACCGACTACAACGACCACGACGGCTCGCGGCCCTCGATGGCGATGCGCGTGGACGCGCTCCAGGACCTGCGGGTGCTGGACGCCGGGGACGTGGAGATGTTCGCGGGCGACATCGAGGGCAGCATCAAGGCCATCGAGGACGCGGTGGCCACCATCGCCTCCTCCGGCGCGATCCCGGTCGTCCTGGGCGGCGACCACACCATCGCGCTGCCCGATGTCACCGGCGTGGCCCGCCACCACGGCTTCGGACGCGTCTCGATCATTCACTTCGACGCCCACGCCGACACCGGCGAGATCGAGTTCGGCCACCTGCACGGCCATGGGCAGCCCATGCGCCGGCTGATCGAGTCCGGCGCCGCCCGCGGCGACCGGTTCATCCAGATGGGCCTGCGCGGCTACTGGCCCGGCCCGGAGACCCTGGACTGGATGGCCGACCAGCACATGCGCTCCTACGAGATGAGCGAGATCGTCCACCGCGGCCTGAACACCTGCCTGGAAGAGGCGATGGCCCTCGCCCTCGACGACTGCGACGCCGTCTTCCTGTCGGTGGACGTCGACGTGGTCGACCCCGGCATGGCCCCCGGCACCGGCACCCCCGAACCCGGCGGCCTGACCTCCCGCCAACTGCTCGACGCCGTACGCCGCCTGTGCCTGGAGCTGCCTGTCGCCGGCCTGGACGTCGTCGAGGTCTCACCCCCCTACGACCACGCCGACATCACCGCCTACCTCGGCAACCGCGTCGTCCTGGAGGCATTGTCCGGCATCGCCGCCCGCCGTCGCGGCGACACCTGGAATCCCGCCCGGCCCCTGCTCGACGGCCGCGGCACCCGCCCTTCGCACAACTGATCAACCAGGAAACCCCAGGAAGACCCAGGCCGATGCCACCCCTATCCCCGCCCCCACCATCGTGTTCAGGAGACGACGCTCTTCATGAACGAACCCGGGACCGCCCCCACCACACTGCCCGAAACTGATCCACCGTCCGCGGAAGATCGCGTCGGCCGGATCGAGACGCACGGGACCGACTACATCCCCGAGGCGGAACGGCACGGCAGACCCCGCTCCCTCTTCGCGGTCTGGGCCTCGTCCAACCTGACCTACCTCTACATCGTCCTCGGCGGGACGATGATCCTGCTCGGGCTGAACCTGTGGCAGGCGCTCGCGGTCATCCTCGCCGGCAACCTCTTCTGGGCCCTGGTCGGCTTCCTGTCCATTCCAGGTCCCGCCTCGGGGACCCCGAGCGAGGTGATCACGCGGGCGGTCTACGGCGTGCGCGGGAACCGGGTCTTCACCTTCGTGGTGGGCTGGATCGTCGGCGTCGCCTACGAGGCGATCAACCTCAGCGTCGGCGCCCTGGCCGGCTTCGCGCTGGTCCAACAGCTGGCAGGATCCGCCGGCGCCCTGGTGAAAGTCGGCATCGTGCTCGCCACGGCGCTGGCCACCTTCGCCGTCAGCGTCTACGGCCACGCGACCATCGTGAGGCTCAGCGGCTGGTTCACCTGAATCCTCCTGGCGGGCCTGGTGGTGATGTCGGTCTTCGTCGTGCAGCGCGCCGACTTCTCGTACCAGCCGCCCGCGGACATCGCCCCCCAGGGAGGGGGTACGTGGGCCGTCGCCCTGGCCGGCTTCGCGATCATCTCGTCGTCGCCGCTCGGCTGGGGCACCGGCGCCGACTACAGCCGGTACCTGCCGGGCACGACCTCCATGAAGGCGGTCGTCTGGTGGACCGCCGCAGGAGGGTTCGTCCCCGCGGTCACGCTCGGAAGCCTCGGCGCCATCGCCGGAACGGTCGTCGACATGACCGATCCGCAGACCTCGCTGCACGCGCTCCTGCCCGCGTGGTTCTACCCGGTCTTCCTGTTCATCGTCCTGCTGGGCACGATGACGAACAACATCCTCACCGCGTACTCGACCGGACTTGCGCTGCTGGCGGTGGGCGTCACCTGGAAGAGGTCGGTCACGGTCGTCTTCGACGCGGTCGTCGCCATCGTCCTGGCCTGCTACGCGTTGTTCATCTCGGACTTCGTCAACTCCCTCAGCAGCGTCCTGGAGTTGACCGTGGCGGTCCTCGGCCCGGCACTGGCCGTCTTCGCGGTGGACATCATCCTGCGCGGCAACCGCTACGACGGCCTGGAACTCCAGGACGAATCCCGCACGGGACGCTTCTGGTACTCCCATGGCTTCAACCCGGCCGGCGTCACGGCGGTGGCCCTCGGCACGGGCCTCGCACTGCTGTGCCTGAACACGACCCTGTTCGTCGGGCCGCTCTCGTCCGCCCTCGGCGGCGCCGACATCTCGCCGTTCGTGGGCCCGATCAGCGCCGCCCTCGTCTACCGGCTCATGATGCCCGCCCAACTGCGCAAGTCCATGCCGGCCGCGTCGACGACCCCGGCGTGAGCACCGCGGTCCTTCACCACTCGATCCTCCTCGCACGGCGGGGCGTCCCTCACGCTGCCGTCCGCCGGAAACCCGGAAACACAGAAAGAAGACTCCCCATGCACAACCAGGACACCGAGCTCATCAGCACCGAACTGCGAGAGCAGATGCTCAGCGAGTTCACTCCTCCGTTCCCTCTGGAGGAGTACCAGGGCCGTTGGCAGCGCATCCGCCAGGCCATGCGCGCGAGCGGAATCGACATGCTGTGGGTGACGACCCCCGCGGACATGTGTTACATGACCGGACACCAGCAGGGCTGGTACCACGACCTCGGCCCGCCAACTGGGTGCCCTCCAGCGGCATGGCCATCCACGCCGACTTCGAGGAGCCGATCCTCTTCGACGACGAGGACGAGTCCCTTCTCTCCCTCAGCTCGACGCACACTCCCCAGTTCCGTGTCGCTCCCAACAACTGGTACAGCTCGATCTCGCGCGGGGTGCGCGTGCCCCCGGAGGAGGCCGGCTTCACGGCGATGGCCGCGTTCATCGCCGACACCCTCCGTGACGAAGGCTGGCTCGACGGGACCGTCGGTCTCCAGCTCGGCAGCTACCGGCCGAACCGGCTGGACAGCGAGCGGTTCGAAGCCGCCTTGAAGAGCCGTGGCGCCAAGACGGTCGACGCCACGGACCTCGTGCCCCTGGCGCGCCGGCACAAGTCGCCGCTGGAGATCCAGAAGATCCGGGAGGCCGCGCGGATCGGGGACATCGGGATGCGGGCACTCGTCGACAACATCCGCGAAGGCGTCACCGAACTCGAGCTCTACGCGGCCGCCACCTCCGCCATGGCCGCCGCCGGCGGTGAACTGGCAGCCATCCCTGGCATGGTGAACTCCGGCCCGAAGAACGCCGCACTGCACGGAGCCGCCGGGCGCCGGAAGATCAAGCGGGGCGACCTGATCAACGTGGACATGTGCGGCGTCCTCGACCGCTACCACTCCAACCTCGCCCGGTGCATTTCCTTCGGCGAGCCGGAGCCGGGCACCCGCAAGGCGATCGACCAGGTGACCAGCGTCTACGACCAGGTGCGCGCCGCGATGCGGCCGGGGATGCCGATCTCCGAGCTGCTTGACATCAACGAAGCCGCCGCCCGCGAGCTGGGCATCTGGGAGGCGTCGTGGTGGGTTGGGGGCTACGACATGGGCATCGCCATGGCGCCGGACTGGGTGGGACGCTTCCAGTTCTCGGCCGACGAGGACCCGGGCGACGCACTGCTGACACCCGGCCTGGTGATGAACCACGAGTGGAACTACTACCTGCCGAACGCCGCGGGCATCCGTGAACTCATCGACACCTTGATCGTCACCGACGAGACCGTCGAGTTCCCGCACCAGTTCATGACCGGACTCGTCGTCGTCGACTGAAGCCTGCCCAGGCCCCGAACGGCCGCCTCCTGCGGCCAAGGGACCCACAGCCGACGCCGCCGCACGCGGCGTCGGCTGCCCCACCTGACCCGGTGGCCGGCCTTGCCTGTCCGCCGGACCCCGAGCCGCCCCGCGCCCGCGCGGCCGTGCCACCCGCACCGTACGACCGAACCACTCTGGAGCACCCGATGATCCACGGATTCGACGTCGTGGAGACGAGCATCGCCGACCTGCGCGCGGCGCTGGAGAAGGGCGAGACCACCGCTGTCGGGCTGCTCGACGCCTACCTCGCCCGGATCGAGGCGTACGACCGACCCGGCACCGCCACCGCCCTCAACGCGCTCGTCGTGATGAACCCGGACGCCCGCGCCGACGCGGAAGCCTCCGACGCGCGTCGCGCCCGCGGCCACACCCTCGGCCCCCTCGACGGCATCCCCTACACGGCCAAGGACAGTTACCTCGCCAAGGGGCTGACCCGCCGCCGCGGGCTCACCCGCGTTCGAGCACCTGGTCGCCCAGCGCGATGCGTTCGCCATCGAGCGGCTGCGCGCCGCCGGCGCCGTACTCATCGGCCTGACCAACATGCCGCCGATGGCCGACGGCGGCATGCAGCGCGGCGTGTACGGCCGCGCGGAGAGCCCGTACAGCGCCGACTGGCTCACCAGCGCGTACGGCTCCGGCTCCTCCAACGGCTCAGGTACGGCGACGGCGGCGTCCTTCGGCGTGTTCGGTCTCGGCGAGGAGACCTGGTCCTCGGGCCGCGCCCCCGCCTCGAACAACGCGCTGTGCGCCTACACCCCCAGCCGCGGCGTGATCTCGGTCCGCGGCAACTGGCCGCTCGTACCGACCATGGACGTCGTCGTCCCCCACACCCGCACCATGGCCGACCTCCTCGAACTGCTCGACGTCATCGTCGCCGACGACCCGGAAACGCGCGGCGACCTGTGGCGGTCCCAGCCCTGGCTCCCGCTTCCCACCCCGTCCCAGGTGCGCCCGGCCTCCTACCCGACGCTGGCCCCTGCCGACGCCGAGGCCGCCTCCGCCACGCTCGCCGGGAAGCGCGTGGGCGTGCCCCGTATGTACGTCAACGCCGACCCCGACGCCGGGACGAACCCCGACGGAGGCATCGGCGGCCAGACCGGGCAGCGCGTCGAGACCCGCCCCTCGGTGATCGCCCTGTGGGAAGCCGCCCGCCGCGACCTGGAGGCCGCCGGCGCCGAGGTCGTCGAGGTCGACTTCCCCGTCGTGACCAACTACGAGTCCGACCGCCCCGGCGCTCTTTCCCTCCACACCCGGGGCCTGGTCAGCCCCGAATTCCTCGCCATCGAGACCCCCCACCTCTCGGCCTGGGCCTGGGACGACTTCCTGCGCGCCAACGGCGACCCGGCGCTCTCCACCCTGGCGGACGTCGACGGCACCAGCATCTGGCCCAAGCCCGCCGGTGAACTCCCTGACCGCTACGCCGGCTTCGACGACATCGTCGACTACCCCCAGCTGGTGCGTGACCACCCGTACTCGTCGGTCACCGAGATCCCGCACCTCGAACAGGGGCTGCGCGCCCTGGAGGAGACCCGGAGGGTCGACCTGGAGCTGTGGATGGACGGCCTGGGCCTGGACGCGGTGGTCTTCCCCGCGGTCGCCGATGTCGGCCCGGCTGACATGGACGTGAACGAAACCTCCGCCGACCTCGGCTGGCGCAACGGCGTCTGGGTCGCGAACGGCAACCTCGTCCCCCGCCACCTCGGGATCCCGACGGTGACCGTGCCGATGGGCACCATGACCGACATCGGCATGCCCGTCGGCCTCACCTTCGCCGGGCGCGCGTATGACGACACCAAGCTGCTCGAACTCGCCGCCGCTTTCGAAGCGACAGGGGCACGCCGCACAGAACCCCCACGCACACCGAGGCTCGCCACAGCCTGACGGACCCGGCACGCCACCCCAAAGCGCCGGACAACGACGAAGCCCCAGGTCGCTGACCTGGGGCTTCGTTCACGAGCGGATGACGGGAATCGAACCCGCGCTATCAGCTTGGGAATCACCGCCACTCAGGTTGATCATCTGGTGTCTGACCTGCGGTAACGACCCCTGGAGTGGAGTTTTGTGGCGCCCCTAGGGCAACCATCTTGACCGCTGTTCACCGAGCTTCAGGGCACGGATGGGGCACGAGCGTGCCAGGTGGCCGGGGTGTGAGTGGCCCCGCTCCAGGGGCAGATCTCAGGGCTCCTAGCCGGTTCTGTCGGTGCGGGGGTGCTGCTGCCCGAGGGCTACGGTCGGGACGAGTCTGCGAGTCGCGGGCCGACGGCGGCCGCAGCCAGCCCGCGACTCGATGACGGTCACTCCGCGCACCCAACTTGCGTATGGCGCCGGAGGCAGGTCGGCCATCAGTGGCCTAGACGTAGTTGGGGACGCTCTCGTAGTACCGGTAGTGGTCTGCGTCGTAGGCGTCGTGACCCCGGTTGACCTTTCTGAAGGTGATCTCGAAGTTGTCGTATTGCCCGTCATCAAAGGAGACGCCATCGTCGCCAAGCCGCTGACGCAACGTGTACTCATTCATCGGCGGCTCGATCTCCTCGCGCTGCCAACTTCGATATCCGTGCAAGTAGTCGAGGTACCAGACGAACCCGCCGTGCTTGTCGTCGTAGAAGACGCCCCGGGGGCGAATCTCGTGCCCAACGGGCAATGCGATCGAGGCGACTCTGTCCAGACGCTCGTCGATCCATTTGAGTGGGAATCCGACTGCGCTTCCGTGCCGGTTGGCGACACGGAGGTAGAAGCCGCGGGTGATGCCGATGAAACGGTTGGGCTCGCTGGTGGCGAAGACTTTCCACCCGCTGGCTTCGGCGCTCACCGGGAAGAACCGCTGGGCCACCGCCCAGCCTCGGGGAGTGGCGAGCATGCGTTCAAGTTCCACTCCATCCCACACGTGGGTGTGCACGCCCTTGGTTCGCTCGATCGATTCCAGTCTGGATACGAGGGCGCTTGAGGGTTGGGTGGAGCAGACGAGGAGGAAGCCGTCGGCGTCGTGCTGTGCAACGGCGTCCACGATGCCGCCGATACTCCCTACGTCTTCACCGTTGACCGAGCGCCCTGCACCATCCTTGGCATGCGCCATGTGCTTGCACGAGATCACCCATTTCCGCGTCTTTGCTCCCAGCAGGGCGTCGCCCGGTTCTTCCAGGAGAAGGTCACGTCCGCCGTCCGCTCCCCGGCCGGACCACTTGGCCCTGTAGCCGAGAGCGAGTGCCAGCTCTCGGACTAGTTGCTCCAGGCCCTCGCCGTCCGGCGCCAACTCGTGAAAGTCGAGCATGGTGATCCCTGTCAGTGAAGTGCAGTGTCGGTCCGCGTGGTGCATGCGCCCCGCGCCGAAGGGTCGGTTGATCTTCGGATGGTGCCGGGCTGATCGGCTGAAGAACAGGCTTATCACCCGTTACTGACAGAGCTGGCACCAAGGGTCAGCCTGAGATGCGTGCTGCCTGCTCGCGGAGTTCCTGGGCCTCTGGAACTCCGGTGTACCTGCGCAGACGGACGCGCATGTCCTGGAGTGCGGCCTGGACCTTCACGGAGCGGATGCCGTCGGCGCAGTCGAGGAAGTCGCGCCAGGTGGCCAGGGCGCCGTCGACGTCGCCTTGGCGGAGGCGGACGCCGCCGAGGTCGGCTAGGACGATGGCGCGGGTGCGGCGGCGGTCGAGCCCGTGGATGTCGAGGGCCAGGTGAAGGTGTTCCTCGGCGGCGTCGAGGTCGCCGAGGCGGGAGAGGATCATGCCGGACTCGTGGGCCCAGCGGCCCGGGGAGTAGTGGGCGGCCCAGGAGTCGCCGGGCGCGGCGGCCGGCTTGCCGATGGCGGTCTCGGACATGGCGAGGTGCTTGGTGGCCATGCGGCGGTCGTCGTCCTGGGCGGCGGCGTTGGCGAGGGTGGCCTCGTAATAGGCGACCGCACGCGGGTTGTCGAGGTGGCGGCCGTACTCCACGCAGGCTTCGCCGAGCTGGACAGCTTCGGCCCGGTAGCCGAGGTCGACGCACTGCACGGCGAGGCCGCGGAGAGCCGTCGCCGACAGTTCCGGATCGCCGGCCTCGGCGGCCAAACGGAAGGAATGCGCGTAGTAGCGCTGGGCGAGCCCGCGTAGCTCGGGGGTGTCGCCTTCGTCCTGGGCCATCCAGCCGGCGAGGTGGACGAGCTGGGAGGTCGCGGCGAACAGGTCCCGGCCCGTGGCTTCGGTGAAGCGGCCCTCCAGCCAGGGGGCGACGTCCTGGGTCAGGTAGCGGACGGCCAAGTGGCGGGCATGGCCACCGCCGAGTTCGGAGGCGGAGTCACCGAGGGCCTTGACCATCTGCCCGGCTTCATCCTCCTTGATGTCCGCCGACACCTGGAGTGGTTCGCACAGGACGGCCTCGACGGCCTGGTCTTCGTGGGAGAGAAGGGGGCGGCCCTCCGAGGCACCACCTTCGGCCGGAAGTGGCGCAGGGCCCGCGACGCAGTCGGCATGCCGAAGGGGTTCCGCTTCTACGACCTCCGGCACACCGGCAACACCCTGGCCGCCGACACCGGAGCCAAGCTGAAGGACCTCATGGTCCGCGCCGGCCAGTCCTCCGAGCGGGCCCAGCTGATCTACCAGCACTCCACCAAGGCCCACCAGCGCAAGCTCGCCGACGACATCGACGCCGACGTCCGCCGCCGGCGTGCGGCGACTGCCCGGAGCCCGGAGAGCGGCACGGCTGCCACCGTTCACCAGCTCCCGCCCCCGCTCCGGGCGTCGCCGGAAAGCGCACGAAGGAGGTGACGCGGATCACCAGATGCGCGTCCTGGTATTCGAGACCGCGCAATGTCACCTGGTCGCGGGCCGCGCGCCGGAACTCAATCTGACGTCTCGTTACAGCGCGTATGGCACGCGAATGGCACGCGGGCCCAGAGTGGTCTAGACAACAAGCAAGGCCCTGGTCTCCGACCAGGGCCTTCATCATGGAGCGGGTGACGAGAATCGAACTCGCGCTCTGAGCTTGGGAAGCTCATGTTCTACCATTAAACTACACCCGCGAAGCGCGCTGAATGATCAGCAATGCATCGTCCCACACTCTACCCCATGGCAGGCCCCCGGTGTACGAACCGGGGGCCTTTGCGTCATGCGCCAGGGGCGGATGCGGTTGCTGTGGACGGGAGTTGGGGGCGTAGCGTAGGCACTCGGAGTGCCGCCTGGAGTGGCGTCCCGTTCATCCCCTAATGTGGCTTTCTCGTCCAAGGGTTGTTGGGGAAGGGACTTGATGGACTCCATGGAGCGCACCGTCGTCCGCTGTGCCGAAGGGCACATTTTCACTACCGCTTCGTTCCCGATGCAGCAGCTCGGGGCCGGTCGGATCGGTCCCGGGCGGCTCATCCGCTGTCCGCGATGTGCCCGGTTGCGGCAGGCAGTTCCGGTGGAGTTCGAGCGGCGGTAGAAGCCGGCAGCAGGAGCTGCGGCAGGCGATCATGGCGGAGCGCGCGGGACAGTCCGGTTGGGGCGGTCTCGCGCGTTCTGCGTATCCTCGGGGGCGTGCTTCTCTCAGACAAGGACATCCGGGCCGAGATCGACGCCGGGCGGGTCCGCATTGATCCGTACGACCCGTCGATGGTGCAGCCATCGAGCATCGACGTGCGGCTCGACCGCTACTTCCGGGTGTTCGAGAACCACCGCTATCCGCATATCGACCCAGCCGTCGAGCAGGCGGACCTGACGCGCACGGTCGAGCCGGACGGGGATGAGGCGTTCATCCTCCACCCCGGCGAGTTCGTGCTTGCCTCGACGTACGAGGTCATTTCGCTGCCCGACGACCTTGCGTCGCGGCTGGAGGGCAAGAGTTCGCTCGGGCGGCTCGGGCTCGTGACGCATTCGACGGCCGGGTTCATCGATCCCGGGTTCTCCGGGCATGTGACGCTGGAGCTGTCGAATCTTGCGACGCTGCCGATCAAGCTGTGGCCCGGCATGAAGATCGGCCAGCTGTGCATGTTCCGGCTGAGTTCGCCGTCGGAGTTCCCGTACGGCTCCGAGCGGTACGGTTCGCGCTACCAGGGGCAGCGCGGGCCGACGGCTTCGCGTTCGTTCATGAATTTCCACCGGACCCAGGTGTGATGCCGGACCATGACTGACGCACGAGAGAATCTGACGTACGACGGGTTCGGCCATGCCGTGCGGGAGCTCGCGCAGGCCGTGGCCGACGACGGCTACGAGCCGGATGTGGTGCTGAGCATCGCGCGGGGCGGGGTCTTCGTCGCCGGCGGGCTGGCGTACGCGCTGGACTGCAAGAACATTCATCTGGTGAATGTCGAGTTCTACACCGGCGTGGGCACCACCTTGGAAATGCCGGTGATGCTGGCACCCGTTCCCAACGCCATCGATTTCTCGGACAAGAAGGTCCTGATCGCCGATGACGTGGCGGACACCGGCAAGACCCTGAAGCTGGTGCGCGATTTCTGTATCGAGCACGTCGCCGAGGTGCGCAGCGCGGTCATCTACGAGAAGCCGCACTCACTCGTGAAGTGCGAGTACGTGTGGAAGAAGACCGATCGCTGGATCAATTTTCCGTGGAGCGTCCTGCCTCCGGTGCGTAAGCCGGGCGAGCCCATCACGCCGTCCAAGGACGCACTGTAACTGCCGCGGCGGAGGTCAGCCCCTCCTGAGTTCCGGGCGCAGGGTGCAGCCCGGTGAACCCTCCGCGTGCCCGTTATGTGCCAGATGCCTGATCGTCCGGAGCGTTCGCGGCCTGCTCACGCACGGCCCGAGGGCGGGTGTCGACACCATGGCCCCGCTCCGGCCGCCCGGCCGCCGGTCGCACGGCAACCGAAGCGTCCTGGCCGGAGGTCCCGTCGGCCGGGTGCTCGTCGCCGTCACCGTTCCCGGTGTCCCTCGACCGGCGGGCGAGGAACTTGCCCAGTTCCCACAGGACCAGGAGCGCGACGGCGGCCAGCAGTGCCCAGCCGAACTGCCGCGCGTTGATCTCGGTCGTCCCGAGGATGCGGCGGAACCCGTCCGACTGGGTCACCAGCACCGCGAGCACGAACTGGGCCAGTGCCACCCAGTTCATCTGCTTGCTGTCGAAGGTGGACGTCGTCAGTACCGAGTCCGTCTCGCTGCGGCATTCGAAGGCGGCCACGATCAGACAGAGCGCGAAGGCGGTGAACGCGATCGACTGACCGGTCTCGACGCTGCCGAAGCGGGCCACACCGAGCTTGATCAGTCCGAGCAGGACGACGGTGATCGCCAGTCCGCCGAGCCCGACCGTGACCAGTACGGGCCGTGTGAGCACCGACTCCCCTCGCGGACGCGGCCTGCGTCGCATGAGTCCGGGGCTCGCCTGGTCGAAGCCGAGCGCGAAGCCGAAGGACGCGTTGACGACGAAGTGGATCCACAGGACCTGCGGCGGCGTGAAGGGTTCGCCGGCGGCGATATTGAAGACGGTGGCCCCGAGGAACGTCAGTACGAAGGTGACGAGCAGCAGCAGCACGAACCGGATGTACTTGGTGAGATTGTCGTAGATCTTCCGGCCCTGCTCCACGGCGTAGACGATGGTGGCGAAGTTGTCGTCGGAGAGGATCATGCGTCCGGCGCTCTTCGCCACGTCCGTGCCGCTGCCCATCGCGATACCGATGTCGGCGGCCTTGATGGCGGGTGCGTCGTTGACGCCGTCCCCGGTCATCGCCACGACATCACCCTGCTTCTTCAGCGTGTCGGCGAGCAGTACCTTGTGCTCCGGCGCGACCCGCCCCACCACGCCGATGCCGTCGACGCGGGCGAGCTGCTCGTCCTCGGTCATGGCGGCGAACTCGGCACCGAGGACGGCCTCGCCGGGGATGCCGAGCTGCCGGGCGATCGCCGCCCCGGTGGTGACGTCGTCGCCGGTCACCATGCGGACCCGGACGTGCGCCGCCTGGGCGCCGGCCACGGCGGCCCTGGACTCCTCACGGGGAGGGTCGACCATGCCGACGAGACTGGTCATCCGCAACTCCGTGACGTACGCGAGCAGGTCTCCGTCCGGATCGAAGCCGTCCGGGTCCAGATCGCGGGTGGCCGCGGCCATCACCCGGCGCCCCTCGCCGCCCATGCGTTCGGTCCGCGCCTCGGCACGCCGGAGCAGTTCGGCGTCCCAGGGGATGGTCCTGCCTGCCGCGAGTGCGGTGGTGGCCCGCGCCATCACCGCCGGGGCCGCGCCCTTGACGAAGCATCGGACCACCTGCCGCCCAGTGGCGTCGACCGCCGAGTTGAAGGTGGCCATCAGCTTGTAGCCGGGGTCGAACGGCAGTGTGGCGAGCCGGGGAAGGCCGTCTCTCGTGGCGTCGATGTCCAGCCCGGCCTTGTGCGCGAGCACCAGCAGCGCGCCCTCGGTGGGATCGCCCACCACCTGGCCGTCCACCAGCTTCGCGTCTCCGGCCACCACGTACGGCAGGATCGCGTCCTCGATGCCCGCGGAGGAACCCGCGGCATGGTGGATCTTCCCCTCGAGCCCGTAGCCCGTGCCCGAGACGGTGTACCGGTCGGTGGGACTCACCACTTCGACGACGGTCATCTGGTTCATCGTGAGAGTGCCGGTCTTGTCCGAGTTGATCGCCGAGGTGAACGCCAGGGTCTCGACCGACGGCAGTTCCTTCACGATGGCGTTCCGCCTGGCCAGGTTGAGGCTGCCGACGGACAGGATCGCCTGGGTCACGGTCGGCAGGGCTTCGGGGATCGCGGCGATGGCCAGTGAGACCGCGCTGACGAACAGCATGTCCCAGGCCTGTCCCCGCTCGCGGCCCAGGGCGAACATCACGATCATGGTCAGGCCCGCTGCCCCCGTGATCCACAGCGTGAGGGTGTTGAGTTCCCTGGTGAGCGGCGGCTCCTCTCTCTCGGTGGCCGACAGCATCCCGGAGATCCTGCCGAGCTCGGTGCCGGTGCCGGTCGCGGTGACGACGAGTACGCCGCTCCCGTGGGTGACCGGGGTGTTCATGAACGCCATATTGGTCTGGTCACCCGGTCCCGGCCGGCCGGGAGGCAGCGTGCCGGCGTCCTTCGCGGCGGGAACGCTCTCGCCGGTGAGCGCCGACTCGTCGATCTGCAGGGCGTTGGCCTCGATGATGCGTCCGTCCGCCGGCACCTGGTCGCCTGCGGCGATGAGCACGATGTCGCCGACGACGAGCTGTTCGGCGGGGATCTCCGACTCCGTCCCGTCCCTGCGCACCCGGGCGGTCGCCTTCATCATCGACTTCAGCGCGTTCATCGCGCTCTCGGCCTTGCCCTCCTGGCGCAGGCCCACGACCGCGTTCAGCAGCGTCAGTACGAACAGCAGGATCGCGGTGCCCCACTCCCTGATGAGCAGCGAGACGACCGCCGCGGCCACGAGGACGAGCTGCATGTAGCTGCGGTACTGCTCGAGGAACCGGAGCCAGGCCGGAGTCCGCTTCTCCTCGGGCAGTGCGTTCGGGCCGTGAACGGCGACGAGTTCGGCGGCCTGTGCCGCGGAGAGGCCGACCGCCGGATCCACCCCGAGCGCCGCCAGGACCTCCTCGGGAGAACGCGCGTACCAGCCGTCCTCCGATGCCCTGGGCCGCTCGCCCCCGGCGTCTGACTGCACCGTCATCGTCGTGCCTCCGATCCGGGTCCGGCCTGGCCGATTCGGGCAGGACCTAGGGCGTGTTTCGAAAGGAGCGTCGTCTGCCCGCCAGGCAGGCGGGACTTTCGAAACACGCCCTAGCCGCGCTTCTTCTTCGTCGGCCGCCCGGCGCCGGACGCGCGCCTGCCACCCGCCGGGGTGTCGCTCCCGTTCGCGGTCCGGGCAGCCGCCGGATGCCGGGAGGCGTCGTACGGGTCGGCCGGGGCACCCGCGGGGGCCTCCTGCTCCAGCTCCCGCTTGGCCGCGAGCAGATCCTTCCGGGTCTGCTCCCCCACTTCGGGGTACTGGGGATCGATGTCCATCAGGGTGTGCGCGAGCACCGCCGCCGCGCATATCCGCGCGAACCACTTCCGGTCCGCCGGCACGACGTACCAGGGCGCCCACTTCGTACTCGTTGCCGACAGCATCTCGGAGAACGCGTGCTGGTAGTCGTCCCAACGGCGCCGCTCCCTGACGTCGGCCGCGGAGAACTTCCAGTTCTTCTCCGGCAGGTCGATCCGCTTCATGAAGCGGATGCGCTGCTCCTCCTTGGAGAGGTTCAGGAAGATCTTCACCACCTTGAACCCGTTGTCCGTGAGGTAGCGCTCCCAGTTGTTGATCTCCCGGTAGCGGCGGTCCCATACCCGCGGCCCGCGGGCGTCGTCCGGCAGCTTCTGCCGGACGAGGTTCTCCGGGTGCACCCGCACGACGAGGACCTCCTCGTAGTGCGAGCGGTTGAAGATGGCGATCTCTCCGCGCGCGGGCAGCCGACGGGCGTAACGCCACAGGTAGTCGTGGTCGAGTTCCTCGGTGGAGGGCACCTTGAAGCTGCTGACCTGCACGCCCTGGGGGTTGACGCCGCTCATGACATGGCGGATCGTCCCGTCCTTGCCCCCGGCGTCGAGCGCCTGGAGACAGAGCAGTACGCCATAGGTGTCCTGGGCGGCCAGCCGTTCCTGGTACTCCGCCAGCAGGGACACCCCCGTCTGCAGCAGCTCGACCCCGTCGCGTTTCCTCAGGCCGGCCTGGTAGCGAGGATCGAAGTCCCGGCCAGGTTCACCTTCGAGCCCGGTTTCACCCGCAGCGGCCCGATGAACTCCGCGATGCGTTCGGCTCTCTCGTCCGCCATCACCGATCAGCCCTTCCCTCCGGTCACGGTGAGCGCCGCGCGTCCCGGCCCTCGCCACCGTCGCGGACTGCTCCCCGCCGCCGGCGGAGACCGGAGCGGCCTCGGCCACCACCGACGCGTGAGCCGCTCACCCGATGGCTCCGGGGCCGGCGGCCCAGGCGGGGTCAGAACGGCAGCGCGCCACGATGAACCCGGATAGGTATGAGGATTCTCGCGGCGTCCGTTCTCATAGGGTGCGCCGCACGTCGGCTCGTCGCACGCCGAGGGTGATGGGCTCGCATCTGTGTGCCCTTGCCGCTTGCTCGTCGTCACCGGTTCCTCTGCGGGCAGGTTCTCGACGCCCGACAGGCTCTGATTCAGATCAGGTCCGGTCCGTGACAGCAAAGAATCCCCGGCGCCTTGTGCCGGGGATTCTTTGCTGTCGTGGGACGCGGTCGTCAGATCGTGCCCAGCTTGATGATCGACAGCAGCGCGATGAGCTGGATCGCGGACGCACCCAGCGCCTTCGGCCACGGCAGGTCGTGCGACTTGCTCACCATGGAGGTGAACAGCGCGGCCGACGCCAGCCAGGTTATCCAGCCGAGTATCTGAACCAGGGAGTTCTCGCCGCCGAGGAAGAGCGCGAAGATCAGCCGGGGCGCGTCCGTGATCGACATGATCAGCATGGAGAGGCCCACGGTCGGCTGCCAGGCGCCGTCGCCGCCGAGCTGGCGGGCGAGGGTGTGGGTGACCGCGCCGAGGACCAGACCGCCGATGACGAAGCCGACGCCCGTGAGGAGGACGTACGGGACGGCGGTGGAGATCGTTGCGTGGATGGCGTCGTCGCGGGCCTGGTCGAAACCGAAGAGCGCCAGCAGGCCGTAGAGGAACGTGACGATGAGGGCCGGGCCCCAGACGGGGTAGTCGCGCATCTGCCAGAACGTCGGTCCGGGGCGCAGCACGATGCCGCTCAGCAGCTGCTGCCAGTGCAGGCGGGGGCCGGCGGGCTGGGCGGGTGCCTGGCCGGCGCGGTAGGTGTTGCCGCCGCTGTACGGGTCCTCGTTGATGCTGAACGCCTGGGTGTGACCCGGGTTGTTGGCGTACGGGTCGCCCTGGTGGGGCTGGTGAGGCTGGTGGTACGGGTCGCCGAAGTATTCGGGTTCGCCGTGTCCGCCGCTGTAGCCCTGGTGCCCGCCGGGGTGCCGGGCTCCGTACGGGGCGCCGTTGCCTCCCGCCGGGGGCCATGGCTGCTGTCCGTACGGCGGCGGTGGTGCCTGCGTGCCGTACGGCTGCTGCTGCGGTTGTTGTTGCCCTTGTTGAGGGGTGCGGTTGTCCCGGCCGCGTCCGATCCTGAATCCAGCCACGTCATCGAACGTACCTGGTCCGCGGGTGTGCGGTGGGAGAGCCGGGGGAACCCGGCCCCCTTTGCGGCCGAGCTGTGACATCCCCTAGGGGGACCCTGGGGGGCCCGCCGGTGGGCGCAGAACCCGGCTCTGCTGTACGGGAACAGGGCCGGTTCGATGGCAGGCGTCAGCCCGCCCGACAGCAGAAGCGGCCGGTCCTGCCCCCGAGGCAGGTCCGACCGCTTCTGTACCGCTGAGACCGGCTACTTCACCGGCTCGGGCTCCGGCGCGTCCGCCGTCTCCGGCTCGCCGGCCGGGTCCGACGGGGTCTTCACCGAGTCCAGCAGCAGCTGCGAGACGTCGACCACCTGGACCGACTCCTTGGCCTGGCCGTCGTTCTTCTTGCCGTTGACCGAGTCGGTCAACATGACGAGGCAGAACGGGCAGGCGGTGGAGACGATGTCCGGGTTGAGGGAGAGGGCTTCCTCGACACGCTCGTTGTTGATGCGCTTGCCGATCCGCTCCTCCATCCACATCCGGGCACCACCGGCGCCGCAGCAGAAGCCGCGCTCCTTGTGGCGGTGCATCTCCTCGTTCCGCAGACCCGGCACCTTCGCGATGATCTCGCGCGGGGGCGTGTAGATCTTGTTGTGACGGCCCAGGTAGCAGGGGTCGTGGTACGTGATCAGACCCTCGACCGGCGTCACCGGGATCAGCTTGCCCTCGTCGATGAGGTGCTGGAGCAGCTGCGTGTGGTGGATGACCTCGTACTCGCCGCCGAGCTGCGGGTACTCGTTCGCGATGGTGTTGAAGCAGTGCGGGCAGGTCGCGACGATCTTCTTCGACGACTTCGGCTTCTTCGTCGCCTCATCGTCGTCGTCCTCGCCGAACGCCATGTTCAGCATCGCGACGTTCTCCTGGCCGAGCTGCTGGAACAGCGGCTCGTTGCCCAGGCGGCGGGCCGAGTCACCCGTGCACTTCTCGTCGCCGCCCATGATCGCGAACTTCACGCCCGCGATGTGGAGCAGCTCCGCGAAGGCCTTGGTGGTCTTCTTGGCGCGGTCCTCGAGAGCGCCCGCGCAGCCGACCCAGTAGAGGTAGTCGATCTCGGAAAGGTCCTCGACATCCTTGCCGACGATCGGGACCTCGAAGTCGACTTCCTTCGTCCACTCGACGCGCTGCTTCTTGGCCAGCCCCCAGGGGTTGCCCTTCTTCTCCAGGTTCTTGAGCATCGTGCCCGCCTCGGACGGGAACGCGGACTCGATCATCACCTGGTAGCGGCGCATGTCGACGATGTGGTCGATGTGCTCGATGTCGACCGGGCACTGCTCCACGCACGCACCGCAGGTGGTGCAGGACCAGAGCACGTCCGGGTCGATGACGCCGTTCTCCTCGACGGTGCCGATCAGCGGGCGCTCGGCCTCTGCGAGAGCGGCTGCCGGTACGTCCTTCAGCTGCTCCTCGGTCGCCTTCTCGTTGCCCTCCATGTCCTTGCCGCCACCGGCGAGCAGGTACGGGGCCTTGGCGTGCGCGTGGTCGCGCAGCGACATGATCAGGAGCTTCGGGGAGAGCGGCTTGCCCGTGTTCCAGGCGGGGCACTGCGACTGGCAGCGACCGCACTCGGTGCACGTGGAGAAGTCGAGGATGCCCTTCCAGGAGAACTGCTCGACCTGGGAGACACCGAAGACGTCGTCCTCGCCCGGGTCCTCGAAGTCGATCGGCTTGCCGCCGGAGGTCATGGGCTGCAGGGCGCCCAGCGCGCTCTCACCGGTCGCGTTGCGCTTGAACCAGATGTTCGGGAAGCCGAGGAAGCGGTGCCAGGCGACACCCATGTTGGTGTTCAGCGAGACCGTGATCATCCAGATCAGCGAGACGCTGATCTTGACCATCGCGGTGAAGTAGATGAGGTTCTGCAGCGTGGTGACGCTCAGGCCCTTGAAGGCGAGCACCAGCGGGTACGAGACGAAGTACGCCGCGTCGTAGCTCTCGACGTGGTGGATCGCGCCCTCGAGACCGCGCAGGGTCAGGATCGCCAGGCCGATGGTGAGGATGACGTACTCGACGAAGTACGCCTGCCACGCCTTGGAGCCCGCGAAGCGCGACTTGCGGCCGGCCCGGGAGGGGAGCGAGAGCAGCCGGATCACCATCAGGACAGCGATGCCCACCGTCGTCATCAGGCCGATGAACTCGGTGTACATCTCGAACGGCAGGAATCCGCCGAGGACGGGGAGGGTGTAGTCGGCATGGAAGAGCTGGCCGTATGCCTGGGCCAGCGTCGGCGGCAGCGTCAGGAAGCCGATGGCGACGAACCAGTGGGCGAAGCCGACGATGCCCCACCGGTTCATCCGGCTGTGGCCGAGGAACTCCCTGACCAGGGTGATCGTTCGGGCCTTGGGGTTGTCCGTTCGGCTGCCCGCCGGTACCGGCTGTCCGAGCCTGACAAACCGGTAGATCTGCGCGAAGGCTCGGAAAAAGAGCGCAACGCCGACCACGGTCAGAACCAGCGACACGATGATCGCGGCGAGTTGCATTTGGGGGCTCCTCGGGCCTGCGAGGGTGGGATCCAGCACGTACTAAGCAGTAACTTAATCAGTCTGTGCTGACACTATCCACTTATTCCGCCGCGCTGTAGCCGCGCCGCCGGTGATCTGTGTCGCTCAGGTGCGCCTTCCCGCGGTGGGTGAGCCCGCGGAGGGTGGCGCGGAGTGGGGTGTATACGGCTTCCGCGAGGATGGCCAGGTCGAGTCCCAGCCAGTGGTGCTCGGCGTAGTGCTGGTCGAGCAGGGCGGGTTCGTCCCAGGGCATCTTGGAGCGGGAGCGGACCTGGGCCAGGCCGGTGAGGCCGGGTCTCAGTTCCTGCCGCCAGTGTCGCGCACCGGTCTCGTTCGAGGCGCCCGCCCGCTCGTGGTCAGGGGCGAGAGGTTCCGGTCCGACGAGCGAGAGATCTCCCCGTACGACGTGGGGCAGCCGGGACAGCACGTCCAGGCGCAGCCGACGGGTGCCCAGGGAGCGCAGCGCGAAGGGGTGGCCGGCCAGTCCGATCCGGGTGGAGCGGGTCAGTACGCGGCCCGGGGGTCGCTGTGCGACGAGGGTGAGGGCTGCGGCGGCGAGCAGGGGAGCGGTCAGGGCCAGCAGGGCCGAGCCGAGGACGAGATCCAGTGCGCGCTTGGCTGTCATGCGCGACCTCGGTCCGGGCCACGCGTGTGTCCGCATCCGCATCCGCGTGCGCATCCGCATCGTTCACACCTGCCTGACTCGGACGGATCGAGTGCCTGTTTTGCGCAGCTCTCGCCATTTTGTAACAGAACGATCCCACGTGACGATGATGGACCGGGTATGCGGCCCGCCTGGCGGGCCGGTGTCGTCCGATGCCGCGCAGGTGGCGCGGGGTGTATGCACGATAGTTGAGTCGACCCGACTCAGCTCTGTTGACTCCGGGGCGCCTTTCATGCATCCTTGAGCCAGATCCACTCAAGTAGTCAGTTGGAGGAATTGAAATGGCACGTGCGGTCGGCATCGACCTGGGCACGACTAACTCCGTCGTCAGCGTTCTCGAAGGCGGCGAGCCCACCGTCATCACCAACGCCGAAGGCGCCAGGACCACGCCGTCCGTCGTCGCCTTCGCGAAGAACGGCGAGGTTCTGGTGGGCGAGGTCGCCAAGCGCCAGGCGGTGACCAACGTCGACAGGACCATCCGGTCGGTCAAGCGCCACATGGGCACCGACTGGAAGATCGACCTCGACGGCAAGAACTTCAACCCGCAGCAGATGAGCGCCTTCATCCTGCAGAAGCTGAAGCGCGACGCCGAGGCGTACCTGGGCGAGAAGGTCACCGACGCGGTGATCACCGTTCCGGCGTACTTCAACGACTCCGAGCGTCAGGCGACGAAGGAGGCCGGCGAGATCGCGGGCCTGAACGTCCTGCGTATCGTCAACGAGCCGACCGCCGCCGCGCTGGCGTACGGGCTCGACAAGGACGACCAGACGATCCTCGTCTTCGACCTCGGTGGCGGCACCTTCGACGTGTCCCTCCTGGAGATCGGTGACGGCGTCGTCGAGGTGAAGGCCACCAACGGTGACAACCACCTCGGTGGTGACGACTGGGACCAGCGCGTCGTCGACTACCTGGTGAAGCAGTTCGCCAACGGTCACGGTGTGGACCTGTCCAAGGACAAGATGGCTCTCCAGCGTCTCCGCGAAGCCGCGGAGAAGGCGAAGATCGAGCTGTCCTCCTCGACGGAGACCACGATCAACCTGCCGTACATCACGGCCTCCGCCGAGGGCCCGCTGCACCTGGACGAGAAGCTCACGCGCGCCCAGTTCCAGCAGCTCACCGCGGACCTCCTGGAGCGCTGCAAGAACCCGTTCCACAACGTCATCAAGGACGCGGGCATCCAGCTCTCCGAGATCGACCACGTCGTTCTCGTCGGTGGCTCGACCCGTATGCCGGCCGTCGCCGAACTCGTCAAGGAGCTCACCGGTGGCCAGGAGGCCAACAAGGGTGTGAACCCGGACGAGGTCGTCGCCATTGGCGCCTCGCTCCAGGCCGGTGTCCTCAAGGGTGAGGTCAAGGACGTCCTGCTGCTCGACGTCACTCCGCTGTCTCTCGGTATCGAGACCAAGGGCGGCATCATGACGAAGCTCATCGAGCGCAACACGACGATCCCGACCAAGCGGTCCGAGATCTTCACGACGGCCGAGGACAACCAGCCGTCCGTCCAGATCCAGGTCTACCAGGGCGAGCGCGAGATCGCGGCGTACAACAAGAAGCTCGGCATGTTCGAGCTGACCGGTCTGCCGCCGGCCCCGCGTGGTGTCCCGCAGATCGAGGTCGCGTTCGACATCGACGCCAACGGCATCATGCACGTCGCCGCCAAGGACCTCGGCACCGGCAAGGAGCAGAAGATGACCGTCACCGGCGGCTCCTCGCTGCCGAAGGACGAGGTCAACCGGATGCGTGAGGAGGCCGAGCAGTACGCGGAGGAGGACCACCGCCGCCGCGAGGCCGCCGAGTCCCGCAACCAGGGTGAGCAGCTCGTCTACCAGACGGAGAAGTTCCTCAAGGACAACGAGGACAAGGTTCCCGCCGACGTGAAGACGGAGGTGGAGACCGCGCTCACCGAGCTGAAGGAGAAGCTCAAGGGCGAGGACACCGCCGAGATCCGTACCGCCACCGAGAAGGTCGCGGCCGTCTCCCAGAAGCTGGGCCAGGCGATGTACGCCAACGCACAGGCCGAGGGCGGCCCGCAGGCTGACGGCCAGCCGGGCGCCGAGCAGGCCAGGGCCGATGACGATGTCGTCGACGCCGAGATCGTGGACGACGAGAAGGACGCCAAGGGCGGTGCGGCGTGACCGAGGAGACTCCGGGCTTCGAGGAGAAGCCCGACGTTCCCTCCGGCGCCACCCCTGACGACGCCGACCCGAAGGCTGCCTCCTCCTCCACGGAGGAGGGGGCGGCCCCGGCCGGGGACGTGAACGAGACCGCCGGTCTGACGGCACAGCTGGACCAGGCACGCAGTGCGCTCACCGAGCGCACCGGCGACCTCCAGCGGCTCCAGGCCGAGTACCAGAACTACCGCCGCCGCGTGGAGCGGGACCGGGTCACGGTCAAGGAGATCGCCGTTGCGGGTCTCCTGAGCGAGCTGCTGCCCGTGCTCGACGACGTCGGCCGCGCCAGGGACCACGGCGAGCTCGTGGGCGGGTTCAAGTCGGTGGCCGAATCGCTGGAGACGGTCGTCGCCAAGCTGGGCCTGCAGCAGTTCGGCAAGGAGGGCGAGCCCTTCGACCCGACGATCCACGAAGCCCTGATGCACTCGTACGCGCCGGACGTCACCGAGACGACCTGCGTGGCGATCCTGCAGCCGGGGTATCGCATCGGCGAGCGCACCATCCGCCCCGCGCGGGTGGCAGTGGCCGAGCCGCAGCCGGGCGCGAGCCCCGCGGCGGCAAAGGAAGAGAAGACAGACGACGAGGAGAGCGGTGGCACCGAGGAGGTCTGACATTTCGTCCGACCACCGCGGGGCCCACCGCCCGGCACGGCGACCGGCCCGCGGGCCGGTCGCCCGGCCGATCGTCCGGAAGGAGGGACGTCGATGAGCACGAAGGACTTCGTCGAGAAGGACTACTACAAGGTCCTCGGCGTCCCCAAGGACGCCACCGAAGCCGAGATCAAGAAGTCGTACCGGAAGCTCGCCCGCGAGTTCCACCCGGACGCGAACAAGGGCGACAACAAGGCGGAGGAGCGTTTCAAGGAGATCTCCGAGGCCAATGACATCCTCGGCGACGCCAAGAAGCGCAAGGAGTACGACGAGGCGCGCGCCCTCTTCGGCAACGGCGGCTTCCGGGCCGGTCCCGGCGGCGCGGGAGGCAACTTCAACTTCGACCTGGGCGACCTCTTCGGAGGCACGCAGGGCGGCGGCCCCGGCGGCCCCGGCGGATTCGGTGGCGGCGGCGGTCTGGGCGATGTCTTCGGCGGGCTGTTCAACCGGGGCGGCGGTACGGGGACACGCGTGCAGCCGCGCCGCGGGCAGGACATCGAGTCCGAGGTGACGCTCAGCTTCACCGAGGCGGTGGACGGGGCCACGGTCCCGCTGCGGATGTCCAGCCAGGCGCCCTGCAAGGCGTGTTCGGGCACCGGCGACAAGAACGGCACCCCGAGGGTCTGCCCGACCTGTGTCGGCACCGGACAGGTGTCGCGCGGCAGTGGCGGCGGTTTCTCGCTCACCGATCCCTGCGTGGAGTGCAAGGGCCGGGGCCTCATCGCCCAGGACCCGTGCGATGTCTGCAAGGGCAGCGGGCGGGCGCGTTCGTCGCGCACCATGCAGGTCAGGATCCCGGCGGGCGTCTCCGACAGCCAGCGGATCCGGCTGCGCGGCAAGGGCGCCCCGGGCGAGCGCGGCGGGCCGGCCGGCGACCTGTACGTCGTCGTCCATGTCGACGCCCACCCGGTCTTCGGCCGCAAGGGCGACAACCTCACGGTCACCGTGCCCGTCACCTTCGCGGAGGCGGCGCTCGGCGGCGAGGTGAAGGTCCCGACGCTCGGCGGACCGCCCGTCACCCTGAAACTTCCGCCCGGCACCCCCAACGGGCGTACGATGCGCGCCCGCGGCAAGGGCGCCGTACGCAAGGACGGCACCCGGGGCGACCTCCTGGTCACCGTCGAGGTGGCGGTCCCCACGGGCCTCACCTCCGACGCCCAGGACGCGCTGGAGGCCTACCGGAAGGCGACCGCGGGGGAGGACCCGCGGGCGGAGCTGTTCCAGGCTGCGAAGGGAGCTTGAGGTGGACGGCCGACGACGCAATCCGTACGAACTGACCGATGACTCACCGGTGTACGTGATCTCGATCGCGGCCCAGCTCTCGGGCCTGCATCCGCAGACACTGCGCCAGTACGACCGCCTCGGCCTGGTCTCCCCGGACCGTACGGCCGGCCGTGGCCGGCGCTACTCGGCTCGCGACATCGAGCTGCTGCGCACGGTGCAGCAGCTGTCGCAGGACGAGGGCATCAACCTGGCGGGCATCAAGCGCATCATCGAACTGGAGAACCAGGTGGCCGCGCTCCAGCAGCGCGTCGCCGAACTCTCCGCGGCGGTGGACGGCGCTGCGGCGGCGCTGCAGCAGCGTGAGGCGCAGGTGCGCGCGTCGTACCGGCGCGATCTGGTGCCGTACACGGATGTGCAGCAGGCGAGCGCGCTGGTGGTGTGGCGGCCGAAGCGGCCCAAGGAATAGGCGCGGATCCGCATGACGGAGGGGCGCCCCCCCCCCCCGGGGGGGGCCCCCCCCGGGGGGGCCGGGGACGTTACCCCCCGCTTGGCCGCGCCGGGGATCCCCCGCCCGGGAACGCGGCAACCCCGCGGCCG
>NZ_JBITER010000003.1:30372-277184 GCF_044455345.1 Streptomyces sp. NPDC051286
GGGTGGGGGGCGCGGGGGGGGGGGGGGGCGCCCCCCGCCGCCCGGATCTGCCGGGTCCGGGCCGCTCGGCGGGCGCCCCCCCCGGGGGGGGGGGGCCCCCCCTCCGTGGTGTGCACGGGTCATTTCCCCGCGGATTGCCAGAGCGAGAGAGCCAGCGCAGTGCACGACGTCACCGCGGCGAGCGACGGCAACGGCCAGCGGGTGCGCTCCAGGGCGTCGAGCCGCTCCTCGTGCTCGCCGAGGGCCTTGTCGGTCTGGTCGGCACGTTGCAGCAGCAGCGCCAGGTCTCCCCGGGTAGTGGCGAACCCGACGTCGACGGAACGGTGCAGCCGCTCCAGTTCCCGGGCGATGTGCTCGGCCTCGGACTGTGTCATCGCGGGGCCTCCTCAGGTGCGGGGAACGCGCAATCGGTCCCAGCTCGTACGTCCCGGAATGCCGTCGGCCGCGGCGCCGCTGTAGCCGAGCCTGCGCTGCCAGACCGCGTACGAACGGCGGTCGGCCTCACCCCACACGGGCCCAGGACCGACCTCGTACCGACCACAGCCCTCGCTGACCAGGCGCCGGCCGACAGCTGTGACGAGCGGACTCCGCCGGCCGGCCACGAAGAACGCGACGCCGGGAAACGTCTCGTACGCAGGAGCGGCGGGTGCGGTGGGCGATGTGCCGAGGCGGGCAGCGATACGACTGCGCATGGAGGCCATCGAGAACGACGGATCGATCTTGCGCCGGGTCCACTCCTTGTGCGCGATCACGCTCCCGGCCGACCATCCGTGTGCCCGGCACAGCGCGGCGGACAGCCGTTCGGCGGCGTCGAGCTGGGCGGTCGGATAGGGATCGCGGCCGTTGCCCAGGTTCTCGATCTCGAAGCCGTAGAAGCGGGCGTTGCCGTCCACGGTGTCCGATCCGGGGACGGGCATGGATGCCTCGGCGCGTACGGCATCGAGGACGGCAGCCGAGCCGTTGCCCGCGTGGTTGGTCCGCCCGTACCCGACGAGATGGACAGTGCCGTCCTTGGCGAGCAGGCCGATACAGAGCGGCCCTGGCAGGTCCGGTGTGCCGGTGCGGCACAGGGCGAGGCTATCGGTGCCCGCGGTGTGATGCAGCATCACGCCGTGCACCGGGCCCCAGGGGCCCTTGTGATTGCGGTTGTGGGTCTTCCAGTTGCCGTGTTCAAGGACGCGGACGCCCTCGTCGCGCAGGGCGCGGACGAGGGCGTCGGCGGACAGAGGTGTCGCCATGTGCGGGGTCCTTTACATCATGGGTGTGACGGTCACGAAGCGGTACACGAAGGTGGCCGTGTTGGTGGTGGCCGCCGACTTGTACGCGGCGGTGGCCGTGTAGATGCCGTTCGCGGTGAGCCCGGTGACCTGGAACTGCGAAGAGGCGGAGGCCTGGTTGGTGCCGGTGACGATCGCCGCGCGCGTGTCCGCCGCGGCCAGCGTGACCGTCGTGCCCTGCCGGATGTTCGCCGACATGAACGACGCCGAGGTCGCGCTGCCGCTGATCCGTGCGCCGACGGTGACCAGCACCGAACCGCCGGGCGGTGCGGTGAAGGTGACCGCGGTCGGGTCGCCGGTGGAGCCGGTGAGTGTCTCGACGTAAGCGGTGGATGCGGTGGTGCCGGTCGTGCTGTTCGCCTTGTGGACGGGGCCGGGCGCGACCAGGGCCCAGTAGCTTCCCGTGTAGTAGTGGAGCCGGCCCGGAGTGGTCAGCCAGACGAGCATGCCGGCGACGGGGGCGGTGACCTTGGCGTCACGGGTCGCGGCATCGGCGAAGCGCAGGACGGTGCGGCCGTCGACGGACTCGGCGAGCGACTGGATGTGGAGCGGGACATTGGCGGCGTCGGTGGACTGCGGGTAGGGCAGACTACCCAGCGGGGTCAGCAGGGACATGGCAAGTCCTCCTGTCGGTGGTGAGGAGAAGGAGAGGGCGCCCGCGACGGGCTCAGCCCTCGGTGGACGGCGGCAGGATCTGGGGGTCCGTGCCCGCGACGCCCGTATTCGCGGCCGGACTGTCGATGGGTACGGGAAGCGCCGCGCCGGTGTCGGGTACGGAGCCGTCGAGAGGCGGCTCCATGGGCAGTTCGCTCATCACGCACCTCCCGTCGCCGTCAGCAGCGTCCGATACGTGGGCTCGCCCGCCAGCAGGTCGGCCAGCGTGGCGTACTGGGCCGTGACCTGGGCGTACTTGCGCTGCGCGCCGTAGGAGGGATCGAGCGGGCCGTCCGGGGTGAGACCCTCGTCGATCGGAACGCCGTTGTACGAGGTGCCGCGCAGGGTGAGCGTCTGCTGAGGGGCGCCGCCCGCGGTGAAACTGGTGCGCATGCCGACGACCCAGGCGAACGTGTCGAGCTGGGCTCCCGCCGTGTCCACCACGCGGACCACGTCACCGAGCTGGAGACGGGGATCGTGCAGCACCTCGATCTCGCCCAGCACCGGCACCGGGTACTGGCCGGCGATGAGCATGTTCTTCGACAGCAGGCTCGCGGCGGTGCTGTTCTGCACCCAGTCGGAGGCAGGGGCCGTGTACTGCTGCCGCCCGTAGTGCTTCTGGCTGATCGTGTTCCACCAGGCCCAGTTGCGCTGCTTGGGGTCGCCGGTGGCCTTCTGGGGGACGATCCGCACCGACGGCTTGCCGTCCTTGGTGACCGTCCACACGCTTGTCGTACCGGTGTTGGTGAAGCGCGCGATGTAGGAAGGGCCCTCGCGGCGGCAGCTGACCGTGACCACGCCCTTCACCGCCGTGCCACCGGTGACCGCGGTGCCGAACCTCACCCGGTGCCCGTCGTTCACCACGGAGTCGTCGGTGACGACGAGCGGTCCGATGTCGAACTCGTCCTCGGCGATGGCATACGGAACCTCCACCGATTCGCCCGGTTTGATCTCCCGTACCACTGTGTCGTCGACGAAGGCTCCGTCGGCCCTGCCGACAGGGCTCCAGTCCTGGTACGGCTGGACGCAGTGATTGCGGCAGGCGTCGATCTCCTCGCTGATGGTGAGCGAGGCGATGTCCCGCCGCGTGGTGACGGTGAGATCCGCTCCGGGGGGCACCTTGCCGAACCGGGCGGGCCCCCTCCAGCGGAAGACGCCCTGCTCGTCGAACTCGGCGGTGGACAGGGCCGCGCGGGCGATCTCGGTGATCGCGTCCCACTGCGACCCCGACACCTTGGGGATGTTGTAGAGCGGCAGATCGGCGTCGTCGAGGACCGCGCCCTTGACCCACTTTCCCTTCTGCTCCCACTCGTCGCGGGTGTACGAGACGGTGTCGGTCCATATCCGGTCGGTCACCTGAAGGCACTCGACCGCCATGTCGGTGACCATCTCGATGCGGTAGAGCTCGGCGCGAGGCTGGCTCGCCGCGGGGTTCGTGTAGGTGCCCGTGTTGCCGAAGAAGTATGAGCCGTCGGGCCCGGTCAGCAGCGGCTGCACGGTCGGCAGCACACTGCTCCCGGACGACTTGGTATTGACCAGGAAACCGATGTGCCAGTTGCCCCTGAGGGCCGCCAGCTTGCTGGAGGTCCACTCGAAGTACCAGTACGTGTCGCCCTCGGTGCCGGAAGAGATCCTGATCGTCCCCGTGGAGATGTCGAAGACGCCGCTCACATAGCCGTACGCCCCTCCACTGCGGTCGAACAGGACCTTGAGCTCGATCTTGTTGCCCCTGGTCATGGCGGTGTTGACCCAGGATTCGACCAGGAAGACCTTGCCCGGCACCACGAACCGCGAGCGCGGCGTCCAGGAGGCGCTCAGCCCGGCCGCCTTCGGCATCAGCGCCATCTCGAAGGGCGCGCCGTCACGGATCCAGTCGTAGTCGCCGATCCGCGGCACCGTGTCGGGCTGCCCGTAGCTGGCGTTGACGCCGCCGTGCAGGGAGGCGTAGAGGACGGTGAACGGAGAGGTGTCATCGGTGTCGGCGAGCGGCGCCCGGGGCGGCGGACAGCTGTCGATCCCGCCCTGGCGCAGCAGCTCGTCCACGCACCAGGTGGTGGACGCGGTCCGCAGGCCGGTGGAGACGCCGTGGTGAGGCCGGGGAAGCGAGGCGGGGCCCCGCAGCCGCTCGGCGCCGTCCAGGGCCTGGATGGTGACCGTGTCACTGCCGGAGGCGGCGCTGCGGGAGCGCACAGTGCCACGGAAGGCCGGCAGGGTGTGACCGGCCACGCCCGTCTCATGGACGACGGACTGACTGGGGCGTACGACATCGCCGGTGGCACGCCTGGCCCAGGCGGAGTACAGGCGCGGAGCGGGGACCCCGTCCGCGCCCGTGAGCTGCGCCTCGAACTGTGCCGCCGCGCTGCCGCTGAACGCCCGCATGGCTTCCGGGAGGTCGGTGCTGTAGGCACGCTCGACCTTCCAGGACTGCACCTGGGCACCGAGCTCCTTGCCGCCGAGACGGGTGGAGTGGACGGGGGCGCGCTCGGGGGCCGCGAGGGCGGCGTCGAGCTTCTCGTCAGACGGCTGCACCATGCACCTCCACCAGGTCGATGCTGATGTTCCGGTACGGCAGGCGGCTGGCCGGGGTGTCGCTGTAACCGGTGACCGACATGGCGGGGCAGCCGTCGCCCAGGGCGAAGGCGGTCGGCGCCTCGCCGATGGTCAGACAGGCACCGGCCAGACCGGTCATACCGGTCGCACCGGGGGAGCCGACCGGGGTGACGAAGGCGGCGTCGGCGGGCGCGGTTCCGGTGACCACCGAGCCGGCGGCGCTGGTGGTGCTCATGTACGCGCCGTCCCGGTCCTTCCAGTCCAGCTGGGCGGTGCACACGCCCGCACTCCAGTCCGGCGGCACCATCCAGGAGACCTGCATGCCCGGCATCACCGGCCAGCCGGTCCAGACGCCGTGCCGCCAGGCGATCTTGGTGGCGGGGTCCTGGCAGTCACCGAGGACGGTGTCGCCGATGAACGGGCTGATGGTGATCGATCCGGTGACGGTGAACCAGTGGTCGCCGCCGCCGCTCTGCTGGCTCTGCCCGGCGGCCTGGAGCGGGTCGAGCAGATTGACGGACGCCGGGTCCAGCACGGCGACCGGCCCGGCGCCGGCGTTCACCGGGCTGCCCAGCATTCCGGGGCCGTTGATACGACGGGCGAGCCGTACGAGGTGGTTGGCGTCGTCCGGCTCCAGCCACTCCCAGGAGAGCTTGACACGACGGGTGGTACGGGCGGGCGCGACGGTGGTGATCTGCCCTTCCAGTGACCTGAATTCGCTGACGTTCAGCTCGGCGCTGCGGTCCCAGCTCCTGGCGGACTGGCTGATCTCACGCATGAGACCCGGCTTGCCGATCCACAGATTTCTTGCCATGGGTTCCTCACCTCCGGGCGAGCTGGCGCTGTCCGGCGAAGACGGCGCGGGCGATGGTCTGGGAGTCGACCTCGACATGTACGGGACGGTCGGCGAGCCGTTCCACGGCCTGCGCAAGCCGGTGCAGCGCGGCGCCGCCGCCGGGGTGATGGCCGAGCATGCGCTGCAGCTTGGACAGCGGGATGACGGCCTCGTGCTCGCCGCCCTCGCCGATGAGCGCGAGCGTGCCGCCGCGGCGGGCCTGGACGATGCCGCCCTGGGCGAGGGCGGGGACGGGGATGCTGGGAAGGTTGAACGCGAATCCCTTGCCGCCGATGACAGGCACCCAGTCCGGCACCTTGAACTTGACGTGGTTCAGTCCGCCGATGAGCGCGTTCAGGCCTCGGACGAGCATCCGGGTGGGCAGCAGGAAGGCGTTGACGACGCCCTTGAAGATCGGCCCGAGGAATTTGGCGGCGGAGGACGAAGCGCTGCGGATGCCGCTCCACGCGGCCGTGAGGCCCTTCCTCACCAGCTTGCCGACCTTGTCCATGTTGATGAACTGCGCGATGAGCGGCCCGAGCAGCGTCATGATCAGCCCGAACGGGCTCGCCGCCATGGCGAGGTTGAGCCCCTTCTGCGCGAGGGAAGCGCCCTTGAGGCCCTTGCCCAGGCTCCCCATGGATTTCCCGCCCTTGTCGGCGTTCTTGCCGGCCTTCCCGACCGACTTCTCGACGGCATCGGCCTGTCGCTTGACGTCCTGGAGGGACTTCTTGGTCTTTTCGGCTGAGGACTTGAGCTTGTCAAGGGAGGACTTGAACTTGTCGGTGGCGCCTTTGGATTTTGTGAGGGAGCTGTCGGCAGTGCGAAGGCCTGCCTGAAGCTTTCGTATGGCGCTGTCGCCGGCGCTCGCCGATGTGCGGAGCTTCCCGACCGCGACGGCCGTCTGTCCGGCACCGGTCTTCAACTTCGACAGCGGTGCTGCCACACCATGGGCGCCCCGCTGCAGATGTGACATCGCGGTGGCCGACTGGCTCAACGCGCGTCTCAGACCGCCCAGTCCCGCGTTCACTTGCTGAATAGCCTGCTTCAGATTCATGTGGATCTCCCGGTTCAGAGGCCGCCCAATGAATTGATGAGCGCGGTGACACGATCTCCGACAGTCTCGAATTCGTCAGAAATGTCTTCCAGGTCGGCAAGGCGATCGCGGCGTAGGCTGGTTACACTGCGCTCAACCTCCTTTGCCTTGTTCATGGCCTGGCCTGCTTCGCCGCGCACCCTGGTGATGTCACTGCGCAGCTGTGTCGGAAGCAGATTGCGTGAACGTAGTTCCTGTTCCTCCTTGCGCTTCTCGAGCGCGGCAATGGGATCGAAGAAGGTCTTCTCGAACTTGATTCCGGTTACTTCGGCATTGATGCCGTGGGCCGCCAGGGCGGCGCCATTTGCCTCCGCCTTGGCCCCATTGGCTTCGAACTGTCTGATGTACTCCCTTCGCACCATGTCCTCGGTGAAGGACCGCCAACTGCCTTTGAGGCTGGTCCATTCTCTTTTGAAGATGCCAACAATCCACGTCTCATCACCGGATCGCGAATCTGTCATTCCTGTCGCCTTCCATTCGGGGTGCCCGTCATGGTGTTGAAAGCGAAATAGGTGCGCTCGCCTGATTCTGCGAGCGCACCCCTGGAGCGGAAACGGGTGAAAAGCTTATTTGGTTGACACTTCCCACTTGCCGTCGCTGGACACGGTGACGTACCCATGGCGTGGGAGTCTCAGTACGCCTTTTCGTCTGGCATCCGAGGCGAGCGCACGCACCGGATCTCCGCCGGTTGTGGGGCAGTAGGTCACGGTTCCGTAGTCTTCGAACTCGTAGTGGAGTACGCGTACGTATTCGTAGTAAGGGGCCGCCTCGAAGTACCCGAATGTCTCGGTGCCCTTTCCTCTGGCCACCTGGGAGGGGAGCTCGGGGAGTGAGTTGGGGTCGACGAGCCGCGCATGCCAGCGGTGGAACCCGCCTGCCCCGTCACGGACCCGGAGGCGACGGACGCCGAGTGAGTCGTAGTCGCCTGGGAGGACGACGCGGCACGCGGTGCGTCCGTGCGTGGTCACAAGCTCGATGCTGAGATGGTTGTCGTGTGCGCCGGACCTGACCGGCTGGAAGGAGAAATGGGAGCTGAACCCTCCTTGAACCTGCAGTGGCAGTGGTGTACCGATACCGGCCCCGGGAATGCGGACTGTTTCGTCCGACCAACCGGACCAACTGATTCGGGTTTCTTCGCTCACGGACCTTCCTCCTCCAGCTCGCGTCACATCCTCGTTCGGCATGATGCTTGCATGTCAGGCGAAGAACTGCGCAAGTGCCTCTGAACTAGGCATACTTGAAACTGCGGCCTCTTCTTGGACAACCCCCGCCGGCTTGGTGGCGGGGCGTGACACCGGGGAAGGATAGGTCGGCGGTTCGGAGTCTTCGTCACGGTGGACCATGGCGAACATCCAGTTGGCTTCGGCAAGTTGGTCCACGGCGGTGGCAAGCAGATGGTCGGTGACGGACCATTCCACCTCCTCCCCGTGGAGGTCGCGCATCACCGCGCTGTCGCGTGGCAGGTGCCGGACCAGTACCGCGAGCCGACGGGAGGAGAGCCGGCCGCGATGCCAGTCCAGCAGGTCGACGCCGTAGTGGCGGAGAAGATCCGCCTCAAGCGCCTCGGCGTGTTCTTCGACGAACTCGCCGAGGCTCAGTCTTCCCCCAGGCCCAGCCCCGTCCCCTTGCCGTAGGCCTCCAGGATCGCCGCGATGTCCTGCATGGTGACGTCGTGGCGGTCGAAGCGGGCGAACTGCTGCTCGCCGAGCAGGAGTCGCAGCAGTCCGTCGACGTCGTTGTCGTCGAGGTCGCGCAGCTTGCGCGCGGTGCTGCGGGTGAGCTCGGTGGGCAGCTCGAAGCTGTCGCCGTCGAGCTCGAAGGTCCAGGTGCGGCCGAGCGCTTCGAGGCGCTGGGCGCGGGCGGTGTTGACGTCGAATCCGGCCATGTGGGGCTCCAGTCGAGTGTGTGGGCTGATGGGGGGCGTTCGGGGTGGTGCCCGGCGCGCCGTCGGCACGCCGGGCACCGGACACCGGGGGTGTCGCTGCGGACTAGGCCAGCGCCGCCGGGTCGTTCACGAGCCAGGTGGCCAGCGGCTTGGACGGGTCGTCGCCGGACAGTGCGGTGAAGGTGATGCCGAGCTTGACGGCGCCGGTCCGGGTCATGGACAGCTCCTCCACCTCGGAGACCGCGCCGTAGGGCATGACGAGGCGGTATCGCAGGTCCTTGGTGCCGTTGTTGTCCGCGAAATCGATGGCGAGGGCACGCTGGTCCTGGCCGCCGGGGGCTCCGGACAGTTCGATCTTCTGGGCGGTGGACTCCGTGGTGCTGCCGGTGGTCGCGATCGAGGTGGAGGGCAGGCCCAGGTAGAACGGGAACGTGTCCTTGTTCATCTGGAGCAACTGGAACTTCACGGTCAGATCACGGTCGGACAGCATGAAGCGCGCCGGGGCCATGGACTGCCAGGTGTCCACCGGGTCGTTCTTGTCCTTCTTGTTGAACTTCACGCCGTCGGACGAGGTGAAGCCGAGGTTGACCCAGGGGGATGCCAGCGCCGTGGTCTCCTTCGGCACCGCCGTTCCTGCCGGGGCCGTCCAGACGACGCCGGCGCCCGCGATGCGGATCTCGGTGTTCTTGAAGCCTGCCATGTGAACTCCTCAACGAGTGGGATATGAGTGAGCACCGAGCCCGGTCGAAGGCCGGGCTCGTTCGGTGGGGTTGTGTGAGTGCGCGCTGCTCAGGCGGGCCGGATCAGCAACCGGACCGTGCCCAGGTAGCGGTTGCCGGCCGGCCGGTTGTAGTCGGGCAGCCAGCGCGGCCCGTCGGCCTCGATGACGTCTGTGACGACGGCAGTGCCGTACGTCGTGCCGGCCAGCTCCAGCACGCAGGCACGGGCCGCGAGGGCGATGGTGTGCGCGGCGGTCTTGTCCGGCCCGTAGACCTCGAGATCGATCAGCGGCTGGTCGAGATGCTGGTCGTCGAGCCACGCGCCACCGACGCGGGATACCAGGACGGCCTTCTGGGTGCCGTCGAAACCGGCGGGCGGGCGGTTGTCGACCACGGTGCCGGCCAGCTCGGCGCGGTTCTTGAGGAAGTCGACGACGAGCCGTTCCGCGTCGGGGAAGTTCAAGATGGACACATGGACGCTCCCTTCGGGTGCGGATGGGATGTGAGGCCCGGCTGCGACCAGGGGAATGGATTCCGGGCAACACAAAGCGGCAGGTCCGTCGCCCCTGGAAGCGGGCGCAGCTCTGCCGCTGCTTCAAGTGTGATCGCAGTCCCCGGATCCCGCAACTGGCATAAGAAAAAGGCGAGTTGAGCGGGTACGAGAAAGGCCCCGCCGATTGCGGCGGGGCCTTGTGTCGTGCCGGTCGAGTCAGTGGTGTGCGGTTCGTCGGTGGACGGTGCGCTCCGCGGCGAAGACGTCCTCCAGCCGGTAGAGCGAGCTCCGCCCCTGCTTGCCGGCCACCCTCAGGTGCCCGAGCTGGACCCACTTGCGAATCGTCGCGGGGGCGACGTCGACCTCGGTCGCGGCGAGTTCCGTGGTGATCAGCGGTGCTGTGCTCATGACGCCTCCTCAAGAACCTGTCGGCATGCGGGATTGACGCACATCACGGCCGCCCGCTCCGGGAACGCCCGCAGCGAGACGGAGTCGCAGGCGGGGCAGCGACCGGGGAGACGAACCATCTGCTCGGGGTCGCCCAGCGCCCGGGCACAGCGGCGGGCCATCCGCCGGGTCTCGTCCTCCATATGGGCCGCGAGATCCGGCTGTTCGGCGATACGGTCCAGCAGCCCGGCGAGGCGGCGCAGCCGCTCCGGCACGGGAGCGGGGCGTGCGGGCCGCAGGCCGAGCCGGTCGCGTACCGCCTCCTCCAGTTCCACCACGCCGTCGGTGATGTCGCGGATGGTGTCCGAGACGAAGAGCCGCACCGGCGCGGTCGTGCCGGCGACGGGCCCGCCGCCGTGCCGCTCGCGCAGCCGGCCACCGCTGCTGGGAGTGAGCTCCTCCAGCAGTTCGGGGAAGCGGTGCATCAGGGACTGAAGCCAGACCGCCGTGCCGTCGCCGCTCATCGGCCCACCCGCTTGACTTCGCGCCCGTTGCGCCAGAGCCGGCCTCCGCTCACGCCGTCGAACCAGGTGTGGGCGGGGTCCACCACGGCCTCGCACTCCGTGCGGATCGGGCACTTGTTGCAGGCTCGCAATACCTGTTCGGCTTCAGTGGGGCTCTTGGTGAACACGGAACGCTGCGGAAGGTCGGCGCAGGCGGCGTCCCTGCGCCAGTCGAGGGCGTTGTCACTCGGCAGAAAAGGCGAGCTCAGGGTAGTTGTCAACGAAGTTGTTGATGCGGACACGTGCAACCCCTCCCCGTACATGTGAACATAAGTTCGAACGTTGCGAACGCGTGATCAGGCTCGCATGGTGCGAGCGCGTGCGCAAGCGACTCTGTTTCGGAGGGTGGTGATCCATGTCATTACCCAACGGGGAACCGGGGCAGGGCGGATGGCTGATATCCACGCATGCGCGCGAGCGCGCACCTAGTTGGGTGCGTGCGCGATCGGTACGCTTTCCCCCGCGACGAGGGGAGACAAACCACATGGCATCCAACTCGTGGGCCAACGCCCACCAGGACCAGAGTTACCGTGGCGAGAGCGTCCGAAACCGGTCGGACGGACTGGAAGAGTTCGCGGCCTGGATCGAGGGCCTGATGCGGCGCAACGGGTACGACATCGACACCCCGCGTGGGGGTGGAAAGTCGAAGCTGGCCGACGACGCGGGTGTGCACCGGGCGGCCGTCAGCCGCCTGCTGCAGCGGCAGAGCATGCCGGACCTCGAAACCATGCGCGGCCTGGCGGTGGCACTCGGGGTGCCGCTGCGGGACATGCTGATCCGTTCCGGGCGCCTTTCCGAGGGTGACCTTCCGGTTGCGGGGAGCTTCAGGGGGGAAGAAGCGGATGTCCCGGGTTGGCTCAGCCCGGAGGAGGCGGCGCGGAGAATGGGGGTGCCGCATGAGCTGCAGGACCTGTTTGTGAAGATCACCAAGCAGTTCCTGCCGGAGCACGGTTGAGAGAGAGGCGGCCCCGTGGGGGCGTGAAGGGGTACGGCCATGGGGCCTGAGGGGGGCGGCTCGGACATGTCCGCGGACTCATTCCGCGGAGCCGAAGGCGTCGACGCGGAGACGGAAGAGGGCCGGCTCGCCGAACTGCTGGCCGAGCTGAGCGAGAAGGTCCGGCAGGCCGGGGTGGCGGGCATACGGATCCTCACAGTGGAGGAGGTCCAGCAGGACCAGCTGAGCTGGTTCCAGATGGGCTGGGACGAGCACGCCTGTGCGCGCAACCCGGACCACTCCTCGGCCGCCGGCCACCCGGCCGGCGGCGAACTCGCCATGGGGCCGGGCCGCCTTCTGCGCTTTCCCGACCGCTTATCACCCGATCCCGATCCCGACCCCGACCGCCCCGAACCACGTCCGCACCCCCTCCCCATCGTCGGCTCGGGCGATGCGCACGTACGCGAACTGATGCCTCACCGCCCGAGAAAGCAGCCTCGTGGCCGGGAGGATGTGCCGGGCGACTGACGGGTCAATCCGGTGGGAGCGCCGTCAGCCCGTGCGGAGCTGCGTCTGTGCGACGGGGACGCCCCAACGGGACGGCGCCCAGGTCTGTTGGGCTACCTGCAGACCTCGTCACCCATGAGAGTGAGCCTTGTCCGGCAGGCAGCAGACCCGCAGCACCGTGTTGCCAGGTGCTCCTTCGTGCAGTTCACTTGCGTATATAGGGATCTGGCGTCTCCCCGGAGGTGGTCTGGTTGCTGCTGAGCTTTCGTGTGGCCAATCACCGTTCCATCCGGGACGAGCAGCAGTTCAATCTCAGCCCCGTCTATGAGACGGACCGGCCGGACGCCACGGCATGGGAGGCTGTGCCCGTAGCGGCGGTCTTCGGAGCCAACGCGGCGGGGAAGTCGAATGTGATCGACGCCTTCCGGTTCATGCGTGACATGGTCTGCTTCTCGCACCGGGAGGCCGAGCCGGACGGCGGCATCGAACGAACCCCCTTTGCGCTCGATGCCGAGGAGGAGGCCGAGCCGTCCTGGTACATCGTGGATCTGCTGCTGAGCGGTGTGCGCTACACATACGGATTCGGCGTCGATGACGACTGCGTCGTGGAGGAGTGGCTCTACAGCTACCCCAGGGGCCGTCGGCGCACGGTCTTCCACCGGACCGGGGACGACATCGAATACGGCGAGGCGGAGCGCCCCAACCGGCGTGAGCTGGACCTCGTCATGGAGATCACTGAGCCCAACAGCCTCTACATCTCCGTCGCCGCCCGGGCCAAGCAGGGGTCGGTGAGGCCGGTCTACGACTTCTTCCGCTCGGTCGAGTGCAGACCCGGAAGCCGCCCGGTTCCCCCTTCGGTTCTCAGCACACGCATGCTGGAAGATCCGCGTTGGTCCCCCTCGGTGGTGGAGCTCCTGAGGGCATCGGACCTGGGGATCGAGACCGCCGGTGTCGAGCGGTTCGAGGTGAACGACTTCGGCGGACGTGTCGTGAGGCGAGACCCGGGAGCCGTACAGGAGTCGCTTCCCGGGATCGAGGCCGAGCCGCCGACACGCCTCGGCCCGTCCGCGCGTCGGATCCGGACGCGGGTGTGGGTGGAGCAGCGCGGCCGGCACGGGACAAGGCGGCTCGGACTGGAGGACCAGTCCGAGGGCACTCGGCGGCTCTTCGCCTTCGCCGGCCCCGTACTGAGCGCGCTCGACCGTGGCGGTCTGCTGTTGCTGGACGAGATCGATGCCAGCCTGCACCCACGGCTGACAGCGCATCTCATCCGGCTGTTCCAGAGCAGCGACTCCAATCCGCGAGGCGCACAGCTCGTACTGACCACGCACGACGTCAGCCTGCTCGGCCGCAGCGGCGGCGAGGACATCCTGAAACGGGACCAGATCTGGTTCGTGGAGAAGGACAAGTACGGGGAGACCTCGCTCTTCCCCCTGTCCGACTTCAAGCCCCGACAGGAAGAGAACAGAGAGCGCCGCTATCTGGGTGGCAGTTACGGCGCCGTGCCAGTGCTGAACGACGAGCGCTTCGCGGCCGCGGTCGCCTCAAGGGGGAGGATGGATGGCGAGTTCGCGGGGGAGTAGCCCTCGCCGCGGCGGACGTCGGCCGGCTCTCGAGTCCGACCTGCGCCGCAGTGCAGGGAAGCGGGTGTCCCGGGATCGCCTGCTGGTCGTGTGCGGCGCCAAGGCGACGGAGATCGACTACTTACGCGGGCTCGTTCAGCACGTTGAGAATCCCGCCGTCACAGTGAAGATCATCACGAAGCCGTGCTCACCTTCGCAGCTGATCAGCCACGCCGAGGGACAACGCGCTCGCGCCCGTGACGACTTCGACGAGGTGTGGTGCGTCTTCGACGTCGACGAGTATCAGGACGTTTCGCGTGCCGTGGCACAGGCACGTGACGCAGCTATCGAGGTCGTGGTCTCCAACCCGTGCTTCGAACTGTGGCTCATTCTGCACTTCTCCGACCACCAGGCCTATACTAGAACGTATCGCGAACTGTTGCCCCATCTGACGCGGCATGTGACGGGCTACGACAAGGCCAGGCTGGGCTTCCGGAAGTTCGCGGACGGATGGGAGGCCGCCGTCCCGAGAGCCAAGAAGCTCGCACCGCCCGGAAAGGAACACGAGGTCAACCCCGCGACGGGAATGTGGGCGCTGGTGGAGCGCATCGCGGGAACACGGGCGTGAAGCGCTGAAGGCCGCCCCCGAGCGGGGGCGGCCTTCCTGCCGTTGGCGGCCCGCGGTCAGCCGACCTTGAACCTGATCGTCGCAGGTGTCCCGGAGCGGCCGTAGACGTCGAGCGGGTACCTTTCGCGTGCGGTCAGAGCCAGCTGTCCCAGATGCCGTATGCCTGCTGACGTACGGCCAGTTCGGTGCCCGAGGCGTCGGTGTACACCACGCGGTAGTAGTACAGCCCCAGCAGGTCCTCGTGGACGGTGGTGTCCATGTAGATCGTGGGGCTGCCGACCTTGGCTGACTTGAGAGTGACGTAGGAGGCCGAGGCCGCGTCCCAGCGTTCCACGCGGTAGTCGGTCAGCCGGGAGCAGTCGTCGAGTCCCGCGCTCTCGGAGCAGCCGACGTACAGCTCGGGGTACTGGTCCTCACGGACCGTGGTCCCCGTCCAGCCCGGCGGCCGGGTGTCCGGCAGGGTGACAGAGATGTCGGCCGTGTGGAAGAAGTCGGGGCCCTCGTCCATGTAGCGGGCCGGGTCGTCCGTGGCGGCCACCCGATAGACGTGGGTGGCGCCGTCGGGGACCGTCGGGCAGAGGATCTCGGTTGCGGCCAGGGACGTGCTCCGCCAGCAGTTCTTCTTCCAGATCGTCGCGCCGGTGTCCGGGTCGGTGGTGCCCTGCCACACGTAGTAGCCGGTGACGTCCTCGTCCGCAGGCGGCGTCCAGGTCAGCCGTACGCCGAGCGGGATCCGCTCTGCGGTCAGGTTCTGGACCGGGTCCGGGCGCTTGGTGTCCGGGGTGGTCTCCGTCGCGGCCGGCCCCGGCTGCGAGGTGTGCCCGTACGGGTCGACGGTCACGATCCGGTACTCGTACGTCGTCTCGGAGGCGCCGGAGACGTCCCAGCAGGTGCCGCGGAGCACCTTGCGGCCGGCGTGCGCGGGGGCGTCGTCGCCGGCCCACCACCAGTCCACCGAAGGGTCCTGGAGCGGCCCGTCGAACGCGCTGCCCGGCTTGCACTTGTCCACGGTGCTGCTCTCGCCGGTTGCCGTGTCGGTACGCACGATCTTGTACGTGAGCATCGGGCCGCCGTCGAAGGTCCACGGGTCGGCGCTCCACCACTCGAGCACCACCCCCTCGCCGAACCGGGTCGCGGTGGTCTTGTACGCGGGGATCGCCTCGGGCCGGTCGGCCATCGCCAGCGTGATCTCCACCGGGGCGGCCGCGTTGCCCTTCGCGTCCAGCGCGCGCACCGCGTACCGGTAGGAGTTGGTGACCGCCAGCAGCTGGCGCGGCACGACGTCGGTGGCCGTGGTGGTGCCTGTGCCGGGCAGTGCGTCGAGGTAGCCGCCGGTCGCGGGGTCGTACTGCAGGACCTGGTACGAGGCGGCCCCGGTGACGGGGGACCACACCAGGTGGGGAACACCCGACCGGTACTCGACCCGGGCGTCGGCGGCGGTCGCCGGCGGTGTCCGGTCGAAGGTGGTGAACGTGGTGGCGGCCGAGTACACGGACCAGTTGCCGGCCGCGTCCCGCGCCCGCCCCCGGTAGGTGGCCTTGGTGCCGTCGGACGGCTGCCCGGTGTCGCAGAACGCGCCCTTCGTGCCCGAGTGTACGGTGGTCCAGTCGCCCGTGGCGGGATCGCGCCGCTGGGCCTGGTACAGGGCGATGTCGGCCGCGTTCGCGGCGGTCGTGACGAGTTCCGGGCCGGCTACCTTCTCGTCGGTGGCGCAGACGTCCAGCTCCACGAACGGTGCGGCGGGCGGGGTCCGGTCGGCGCTGGTGACCGACTGGAGGGTCGAGCCGCCGGACTCGTTGCCGGCTTTGTCGACGGCGCGTACGACGTACTGGTACGCGGCGCCGGTGGCGGGCGGAGTGTTGGTGTGGGATGTGGTGGTCAGCGGGGTGCTGGTCTGCCTGGTCCAGGTGCTGGTGCCGGCGGGGCGGCGGTAGACGTGGTAGCCGACGAGGTCCATCTCGGGGCTCTTCGCCCAGCGGATGGTGGCCTTGAGGGCGGCGGGGTCATAGGCCGCCGAGACGCCGGTGGGGGCGAGGGGCTTGACGGTGTCGACGGTCGCCGAAGTCCGCGGCGCGTACGTGAACTTGACGTTGGCGGAACCGGTGAAGGCGACGAAGTCGACGCGGATGGTGTGGCGGCCGCTGGGGATGGTGAGGTTGAGCGTCTTGGTCTGGGTGGTGGAGACGTTCTTCCACAGGTCGATCTTGCGGACGCCGTCCACGTACACGCGGATGCCGTCGCGGACGGCGGTGGTGAAGGTGAAGGGTCCGCCGGAGCCGAAGTTGCGGGTGGTCTGCCAGCGGACGGTGAAGTTGTCGCTGGGCAGGGTGACTCCGGCGGGGTCGCCGGTGGCGTAGTCCTCGCTGATCGAGCTGTCGCACGTCGTCAGTTTGGGCGTGCCGTAGAAACTGGTGTTGGGGTAGTACGTGGCCTTCCACACGCCGTCCGCGCAGGTGGTGGCGGCATGCGCGGTGGTGGGTACGGCAAGTCCGGCGACGGCCGCGCCCGCGGCGGCGGCTGTCGCGCAGGCAGCGCGGAAACGCTGAGGCATGTGTCTTCGGGATCGCTCTCAGTCCGGTGGGGCGTGGGGGGAGCACCAGGGGATGTGGGGGAGCGCCGGGCGTGATGATCGCACGCTTGAGCGTTTGCTGTCGGCCCTGTTCCGCCGGTGACCTGCCGCCGGTGACCTGCCCCAGGTCACCGGCGGGGAGCAGCACCGCTCACCGGCCGGTCGCCTGCCACAGGGCGAGGGCCTGGCGAGCGGCACCCTGGGTGGCGGACAGCTGTAGATCCAGCCCTGGCGCAGCAACTCGTCCACGCACCACCTTGTTCACCGCGCCGATCTGCGTGCCGCTTCTCCTTCTGTGGGCATGACCAGCCAACAGAGCGATGTCCCCTGTGTCCGGTGACGGCTTTCGCGAGGCGCGTTGGGCCCTGCGTGCGGCTGCCCGTATGTGCAGGGTCGAGCGAGGGTCGGCCAGAGTCGTCCTGGCATTACCGGGCAAGCGCCGATATGTGTTCGAGGACGGCAAAATTGCCGATGTAGCCTGATATGCGGCAGCAATTGCGAGTGTTCTGTCCCCCTCGATGGAGGTGGAGCCCTGGATCTAATACGACCCGTCAGCGCAGTCTGCCCGTATTCGGACCGTCGAACGTCGAGAGCTGGGTGGCCGACTGGGGGAGGTTGCCGAAAAAGACCCTGTTACCCAGGGATGCGGAACCGGGCAATCTCTTGCTTCGGCGCGCCAAGAGCTACTCCCTCTTCGATGGGGAAAGCGTTGCGAGGGCGATCCAGGTGATAGGGGAATCGGCACGACCGAAAGATCTGCCCATGCTTGTGCTGTTCTTCACCTGGGGGAACGAGGGTGAGGATCGGGAGATAGCCGGCCAGCTGGACAGGGCGGCCGGTGCGAATGTCTTCTGGCTGTTCTTCGGCGACACCGAGCTGAACATGACCGTACTGGACCGGCTGGCCGATCTCAGGGTCGAAGCTCCCCATATCGGGAACGTCAACTTTTATCAGGGGTGGAACTACTCGATAGCAACCACTCACCCGTACATGATTTACCGCGGCCTCATGAAACCGTTCAGCGCGTGGCGTAGATCATCGGGCTGCTGACGCCCTCAGGCGAAGAAGGCCGCGAGCTGCGCGGCGTCCGGGGCCTCGGTCGCCGGTTCTTCCTTGCTGCCGGGGCGAGGGATGGGCTCGGGACAGTCCACAGGATCGGCGTCCTCGTCACGGTGGACTATGGCGAACATCCAGTTGGCATCGGCAAGTTGGTCCACGGCGGTGGCAAGCAGACGGTCGGTGACGGACCATTCCACCTCCTCCCCGTGGAGGTCGCGCATCACCGCGCTGTCGCGTGGCAGGTGCCGGACCAGTACCGCGAGCCGGCGGGAGGAGAGCCGGCCGCGGTGCCAGTCGAGCAGGTCGACGACCGGCCGCCTACAGTTGGCCCGTCAGCTGCCCGCTGTGTCGCCATCCGGCGGGCGCGTCATCACTCCGTAGGGAGATCCATGCGCAAGCGCGCAACCATTGCCTTTCTCGCTGCAGCCGCCGCCCTGGCCGGCTTCGCCGCCCCCGCCGCGCAGGCGGAGGTGGATCGCCGACACCTGGGGTGTCGCCCACGACCGGGCGGGGCGGTACGCGAAGGGCGTGTGGTTCGAGCTCGGCGGCCTGGAAGGCCGCTGAAGTGTCGGCGCGCTGCCGGTCGGCCGGCCCTCCGAACCGTCAACACGGCCGCGCAAGGCCTCCGTTGATGTGCCGCAGTCCTCGAACGGAGCGTGACCGCAGCTTTTCCGCTGAATCTCGGTATGCGTTGATTCATCAGAAATTCGTCGGCGGTACCTGCGGTGTCATGGCCGCACATGTGCGACTTTCCTACCTTCGTGCCTGCCCAGGGCTGTGAACCTCCGCAAGGGAACCGCGGCCCACGCAGTATGCGAGCAAAGGAAATGGTTGACTATGCAAGTATTCCGGAGAACACCAGGCCGCCGTCCAACCGTTGCCGTCGCCGTGATCTCGGCCGGGCTGCTCCTCCCGCTCCTGGGAGGCACCGCGGCAAGCGCCGACTCCGCCGCGGCCGACCCGGTCCCGCACCCCGTCGATTACGTGGACCCGCTGATCGGTACCAGCAACGGCGGCAACACCTACCCCGGCGCCAACCTGCCGTTCGGAATGATCGCCTGGTCGCCCACCAGCACCGCGGGCGACCAGACCAACACCGCCGCATCCAACGGGTACTCCTACAACACCACTCGTCTGCGCGGTTTCTCCCTCACCCACGTCAACGGCGCGGGATGTCACCCCGGAGCGGCGGGTGACGTACCGATCATGCCGTTCGTCGGCAACGTGGACTCCTCGCCCACCGCCGACACCAAGGACGCGAAGTACGCGGCGAACTTCTCGCACGACAACGAGAAGGCCGAGCCCGGCCGTTACCGGGTGGGCCTCGACTCGGGTGTCACCACCGACCTCGCGGTCAGCGAGCGAGCCGGTGCTGCCGACTTCACCTTCCCCCAGGACAAGCCCGCCAGCCTGCTGTTCCGGGTTTCCAACTCCCTGAACGGGAGCGAGGACGCCCACGTCGACATCGACACCGCGCACAACAAGGTGACCGGCTGGGTGGAGACCGGCGCGTTCTGCGGCAGGCGCGCCAACGGCGGTACCCCCAACAACAACCGCAAGAGCTACTACCGCCTGTACTTCACCGCCGCGTTCGACCGTGGCTTCTCCTCCGTGGGCACCTGGCACAACGACCAGCTCTCCCCCGGTGCCACGACCGCCGACGGCGGCGAGGGCTACCTGACCGGCGCCAACCGGGCAGGACGGGGCTCCGGCGGATACGTCTCCTTCGACACCACGTATGACAACGATGTCCACATGCGCGTCGGGATCTCGTACGTCTCCCTGGCCGGCGCGGAGGCGAACCTGCGCGGTGAGATCGCCCCGAAGGCGAGCGTCGAGCACGTGGCGGAGGCCGGGAAGGGCGCCTGGGACCGGACGCTGAAGGCCGTCAAGATCAGCGGGGGTGAGGAGGACCGCCGTACGGCCTTCTACACCGCCCTGTACCACGCCCTGCAGCAGCCCAACCTGATCAGCGACCGCGACGGTACCTACGTGGGCATGGACCGCAAGGTCCACACGCTCGCCCGCGGCCAGAGGGCGCAGTACAGCAACTTCTCTGGCTGGGACCAGTACCGGGCCCAGGTGCAGCTGCTCGCGCTGCTCGAACCGCGCGTCGCGGGCGACTTCGCCCAGTCGCTGTACAACTTCGCGCAGCAGAACGACGGGGTCTGGGACCGCTGGGTGCACATCAGCGGCGCCAGCCATGTGATGACCGGCGATCCCTCGGCGGCGACCCTGGCCACCTTCTACGCCATGGGCGTGCGCAACTTCGACGTCCAGGGCGCCTTCGACTCCCTGTACCACCAGGCCACCGTGCCGCACCCGTCCGGGCTGTCCGACGCGGGCTGCCCCGGCCAGTGCGAGGGTGCACGCCCCAACCTCGCCCAGTACATGAAGTCCGGTTACGCCGCGCAGGACCAGTGCCACTGCTGGGGCGGCGCCGCCGAGACACTCGAGGACTCCGTCGCCGACGCGGCTCTCGCGCAGTGGGCCCAGCGGCTGGGCCGTGACGAGGAGTACCGGACGCTGAGCGAGCGCGGCGGTTACTGGAAGAACGTCTTCAACCCCGCGGCCACCCCGGACGCCGGCTACATCCAGGCCCGCAACGCCGACGGTTCCTGGGTGACCCCGTTCAACCCCGCCACCTACACCGGATTCGCCCAGGGCAGCGCCGCCACCTATGTGTGGATGGTGCCGCAGGACGTCCAGGGTCTCGCCACCGCCATGGGCGGCCGCGACAAGGCGGCGGCCCGCCTGGACGACTTCTTCCATAACCCCGACGGCTCCTGGTCGGTCGACGGTGGCGAATACTGGCTGCGCTACGACCCCACCAACGAGCCGGGCATCCACGCTCCGTGGCTGTACAACGCGCTCGGCAAGCCGTGGAAGACCCAGGAGACCGTCCGCCAGATCCTCGACACCGTGTACGGGACAGGTCCCGCCGGTCTCCCCGGCAACGACGACCTCGGCACCATGTCGGCGTGGTACGTCTTCTCCGCCCTCGGCATCTATCCGAAGGCGCCCGGCTCGGCCGACATGCTGCTGAGCGCTCCGGTCTTCCCGCACGCCGTCATCGCGGGCGCCGGAGACCGCGAGGAGATCACGATCGACGCGCCCCGGGCGGCCGGCACCAACCTGTACGTGGAGTCGGTGAACCTCAATGGCGCACAGCACGACTCCTCCTGGGTGGACGACTCGCTCGTGCGCCAGGGCGGCTCGCTGTCCTTCGAGGTGAGCGACCGGGCCAACACCAGCTGGGCGACCGACCCGGCCATGCTCCCTCGCTGACGCGGGGGAGCTGACGCAGAGCCGGCGGGAGCAGACATCCGGCTGCTCCCGCCGGTGTGCAACGCCCGTCGCGTCCGGTGGCAGGACCACCGGCCGCGACGGGCGGTCACCGGGATGCCGCGCGGTGTCGGTCGTCGCAGTGATGCGGCGTGAGGTGCCGCCCGGAAGCTGGAAATCCAGGGCAGCGGCCGCAGCTCGTGCCACCATGACCAGCGCTGATGGTCTATGACCCCAGCTCTCCCTGGCGACGGGTCCGCAGCATTCGAGAGCTCGAAGCGCAGTCGGAGGCATGGTTCTCGCTGTGGTGCCTTCTTGCTGTCGAGGTGAACTGCCTGGCCGTCCTCCGGGCCTATCTGCTGTATGCCGGATTGGTGCCGTGCCACTCTTCGCTGTGTGAGGGAATCGGCGGCGAGGCAGGCTGAACCCACGACCCGGCCCGCCGCGCGGCTGAGTGAGGCGGGAAGGCAGGGCCCGGGAGGCCCGGTGTGTCCTTCAGACCTCCTGGTCGGGCGTCCCGGAAGACGTCATGCCGAGATCCTGGGTTCCGTTGTCCGGGGTGTCCAGTATCCCTGACTGGGCGATCAGGTAGCCGAGTTGGGCGCGGCTGTTGCTGCCGAGGGTGGAGGAGAGCTTGGCGACATGCGCACGGCAGGTACGGACATTCATGCCGAGACGGCGGGCTATGGCCTCGTCGACGTACCCCTCGACCAACAGCGCGGCTATGGCGCGCTGGACGCCGGTGATGCCGTCGCGTGCCGGGTCGTACGGGGCCGCTTCGTTCAGCGGAACCGCCCGGCGCCAGAATTGCTCGAACACCTTCGTCAGGTACGCGACCAGCCCGGGGTGTCGCAGTTCGAGGGCGATAGGGGGGGTGTCCCGGACCGGGATGAAGGCGACGGTGTCGTCGCAGATGATGAGACGCTCGATGAGCTCTTCGAGCGTACGGATCTCCATTCTGGCGCCGGCCATCAGTTCCACGTAGGCGAACGTGCGTTGGCTGTGCCTGACGGTGTGCTGGTAGAGGGTGCGGACGCTGATACCGGAATCTATGAGCGGCTTGCTGCGGGTCAGGGCCTCGCTGAGGACTTCCTCGCTGCGTCCGCCTCCGGGCTGGATGGTCAGCACCTCGGTCCGGCTCTCGACGATGGCCAGATCGAGCGCCGCGTTGATCCGGTCGATGCCTTCCAGCACAGTGATTGCATGCGTGGGTGCCGGACTCTGGGCACTGATGGCCATGAACGGTTCGAAGGCGTCAGTCAGTTCCACGGACGCCCGTCTGCGGTCCTGGATCTCACGTTCCAGCGGGTGGAGCCGCTGCGCCAGGGCGGCGGAGGGCGGAACGGGGCGGAGCCACGAGGCGTCGTCCGGATCGGGAAGCAGGAGCCCGAACTCGATGAGGCAGGGTGCGGGTCCCATTTCGGCGCGAGCGATGCGTCCGACGCTCAGTGCGCTGGCGTACAGCCGTGCCCCTTCCGTGCACAGGTCCGTGACCGCGTGAGTATGTGTCGGTTCGGTGCTGTTTGTCAGCAAATCTCCACCCCCCAGGGTCCTGAACATGCAGGAACATGATGCATCGTCCCTGTGGCATTGACGTGCCTGAATGAGCCATCGTCTTGTTGGACGGGGGAGAGGAATCCATCAAGTGAGGACGAAGCCGACTATGTACAAGCGAATGCTTCGCTCAGTGCTTGCCACTGTGTTTGGCGCTGCTGCGCTGCTGCTCGTGGCGAATGTCTCTCCCCCGGACGTCGGATGGGGCAGCGTGCAGGCAGGCGCTGCCGTCGACCTCCGCCAGGCCGATGTCGGCTGGGGCAGCGTGCAGGCAGCCGCCGCCACCGACCTCCGCCAGGCCGATGTCGGCTGGGGCATTGTGCAGACAGGCGCCGTCACCGACCTCCGCCAGGCCGATGTCGGCTGGGGCAGCTCTCCGCTGAATCTGGCGGAGGCGTGACCATCCCGCCGGACGACCGGGTCTTCCGGCGGGAGATGGCCTCGGCGTATCGCTCAGGGTGGCACTTCATCGATCTGCTCACGGCACTCCCCCGCCATGGCGATTCGTTGATGGTCACCCTGCTCGGAGAGCCCGTCGTCGTCGTCCTCGAGGACGACGACGAGGTCCGCGCCTACCGGTGCCTCCGGCGCCCCCGCGGGGCGCCGCAGCCCGTCCGGTGTGCGATCCGGTACGGAATGATCTTCGTCAATCTTGATCAGCGTGACCACCAGCTGATCGAACCAGAAACCATTTCCGCCACCCCCCGCAGTGCCTGAGCGATCCCCCGTCGTTCCATGTCGCTCGGACACTCCCCCACACAGCGGCGCCATCGTGACCTGAACACGATGGCGCCGCTGTGCTGCCCGGGGACGGACGGAGGGGAGGCCGTCAGGCCGTGCGGACCGGTGCGCCCCGGCCCAGCGCTCGTTCGAGGGCGATCTCGATGACGACCCGGTTCGGGTTGGGTGCCGGCGTGCGCCCGTAGCGTTCCGCGTAGCGGAGTACCGCGTCGTCGACCACGTCCTGCTCCGTACGGACCGTCGCGCGGCCCTCCAGTGTCGCCCAGCGCCCCCGGTCCACCTGGCAGACCGCCACCCGTGCCCCGTCCGGGCCGGCGGCCAGGACGTTGGCGACCTTTCTGCTGCTCTTGTTGGTGATGATGCGGGCGAGTCCGGCCTCGGGGTCGTACGTCACGCCGACCGGCACCACGTGCGGGCTGCCGTCGGGGCGGGGGGTGGTCAGCGTGCACACGTGGTACTCGCGCCAGAAGGCGAGGTACTCGGGGCTGGGGTTGCGTACGTCTACGGCCATGGGGAAAGGGTAGGCATCCGCGGGCCCGTGCCCCGATGCGGTGCGGTGGCGGAGGAGCGGTCCGGCCGGTTCACTCGGTCGGGAGCCCTGTTCCGCTCCGGGTTCCGGGCGTGCGCCGTGTGGCGTGGGACGAGTCGCGCCTTGAGTGGAATAGACTCAACTTTGTGGACGTTGATCTGGTCATAGTTGACAGGCCAGTCACCGCAAGGAGGAGAGAGCGCACGTGGACGCCGAGCTGACCAACAGGAGCCGGGACGCCATCAATGCGGCCACCAGCAGGGCCGTGAAGGACGGACACCCCGATCTGACCCCTGGGCATCTGCTGCTCGCCCTGCTCCAGGGCGAGGACAACGAGAACATCATCGACCTGCTGGCCGCCGTCGAGGCCGATCAGGCCGCCGTGCGCAGTGAGACCGAGCAGCTGCTCGCGTCGCTGCCCAGCGTCACCGGGTCGACCGTCGCCCCGCCGCAGCCCAACCGTGAGCTGCTCGCCGTCATCTCCGACGCGGCGCAGCGCGCGAAGGAGCTCGGCGACGACTACCTCTCCACCGAGCATCTGATGATCGGCATCGCGGCCGAGGGCGGCCGTGCCGGTGAGATCCTCACCAGGCAGGGCGCCGGCGCGAAGAAGCTGCTGGACGCATTCGAGAAGAGCAGGGGAGGGCGCCGGGTGACCACACCCGACCCGGAAGGCCAGTACAAGGCCCTGGAGAAGTTCGGTACGGACTTCACTGCCGCCGCGCGTGAGGGCAAGCTCGACCCCGTCATCGGGCGTGACCAGGAGATCCGGCGCGTCGTGCAGGTCCTGTCGCGGCGTACGAAGAACAACCCTGTGCTCATCGGCGAGCCCGGCGTCGGCAAGACCGCCGTCGTCGAGGGGCTCGCCCAGCGCATCGTCAAGGGCGATGTGCCGGAGAGCCTGCGGAACAAGCGGCTCGTCTCGCTGGACCTGGGAGCCATGGTCGCGGGCGCCAAGTACCGCGGCGAGTTCGAGGAGCGCCTGAAGACCGTCCTCTCCGAGATCAAGGAGAGCGACGGCCAGATCATCACGTTCATCGACGAGCTCCACACCGTCGTGGGCGCGGGCGCCGGCGGGGACTCCGCCATGGACGCGGGCAACATGCTCAAGCCGATGCTGGCCCGCGGCGAGCTGCGGATGGTGGGTGCGACGACGCTCGACGAGTACCGCGAGCGGATCGAGAAGGACCCCGCCCTGGAGCGCCGCTTCCAGCAGGTCCTGGTCGCCGAGCCGACCGTGGAGGACACCATCGCGATCCTCCGCGGCCTCAAGGGCCGTTACGAGGCGCACCACAAGGTGCAGATCGCGGACTCCGCCCTGGTCGCCGCCGCGACCCTGTCCGACCGCTACATCACCTCCCGCTTCCTCCCCGACAAGGCGATCGACCTGGTCGACGAGGCGGCGTCCCGGCTGCGCATGGAGATCGACTCCTCGCCCGTCGAGATCGATGAGCTGCAGCGCGCCGTCGACCGTCTCCGGATGGAGGAACTGGCGCTGAAGAACGAGACCGATGCCGGTTCCGTCCAGCGCCTGGAGAAGCTCCGTCGCGACCTCGCCGACAAGGAGGAGGAGCTGCGTGGTCTCACCGCCCGCTGGGAGAAGGAGAAGCAGGGCCTCAACCGCGTCGGTGAGCTGAAGGAGCGCCTCGACGATCTGCGCGGACAGGCCGAGCGCGCCCAGCGAGACGGCGACTTCGACACCGCGTCCAAGCTGCTGTACGGGGAGATCCCGAGCCTCGAGCGGGAGCTCGCCGAGGCCGACGAGGCCGAGCAGGAGGCCGCCAAGGACACGATGGTCAAGGACGAGGTCGGCCCGGACGACATCGCCGATGTCGTCGGCGCCTGGACCGGCATCCCGGCCGGGCGCCTGCTGGAGGGCGAGACCCAGAAGCTCCTGCGCATGGAGGAGGAGCTGGGCCGGCGGCTGATCGGCCAGACCGAGGCCGTGCAGGCGGTGTCGGATGCGGTACGCCGCACCAGGGCCGGTATCGCCGACCCGGACCGGCCCACCGGATCGTTCCTCTTCCTCGGCCCGACGGGTGTCGGCAAGACCGAACTGGCGAAGGCCCTCGCGGACTTCCTCTTCGACGACGAGCGGGCCATGGTCCGCATCGACATGAGCGAGTACAGCGAGAAGCACAGCGTCGCCCGGCTTGTCGGCGCGCCGCCCGGCTATGTCGGTTACGAGGAGGGCGGCCAGCTCACGGAGGCGGTGCGCCGCCGCCCGTACAGCGTCGTCCTGCTGGACGAGGTGGAGAAGGCCCACCCCGAGGTCTTCGACATCCTGCTGCAGGTCCTCGACGACGGCCGGCTCACCGACGGCCAGGGGCGGACGGTGGACTTCCGCAACACCATCCTGATCCTGACGTCGAACCTGGGCAGCCAGTTCCTGGTCGACCCGCTGACCAAGCCGGAGGAGAAGAAGGAGCGGGTCCTGGAGGTCGTGCGCGCGTCCTTCAAGCCTGAGTTCCTCAACCGGCTCGACGACCTGGTGGTCTTCTCCGCCCTCTCCGGCGACGAGCTCGCGCACATCGCCGGGCTCCAGATCGACCGGCTTGCGAAGCGGCTGGCCGACCGGCGTCTCACCCTTGACGTCACCCCGGCCGCCCTGGCCTGGCTGGCGAAGGAGGGCAACGACCCGGCGTACGGGGCACGGCCGCTGCGCCGCCTGATCCAGACGGCGATCGGCGACCGGCTCGCGAAGGAGATCCTCGCGGGCGAGGTCACGGATGGGGACACCGTGCGGGTGGACACGTTCGGGGACGGCGAGGAGAGCGGTCTGATCGTGGGGGCCGCGCGGTAACGGATCGGGTGGTTCTTAGACGTCGAAAGGCTCGAAGTGTACGAGGGCGGTGCCGCCGCCCTCGTACACGACCGACACATCGGCCGCGACGGCCTGACTCGGCCTCTGATCGCCGAACTCGATGTGTGCGCAGGTGTCGCCCTTGCCTATGCGGAACTCCGAGTCGAGTACGGTGCCGGGGAACTCCGATTCCAGCCAGGCGTCCAGATCCTTACGGGTGATCCGGAAGCGGACGTCGTACTCCGTGTCCAGCCAGACGCGCGTCACACACTGCTGGTCGCGCGCTCCGGCCGGCAACGGGACCCCGGTGAATTCCATCGCCTCGTCGCAGGGGGCCTTCGACGTGGTCCCGAACGGATCGTCGCTCGTCAGGAAGCCGATGACGCACCACCCGATCCAGGCGACGAGGAGCGCGGGCAGTGCCAGAAGCACCAAGAGGGAGCGGAAACGGGCGGCCCTGCTGCATGTTCCGTGCATGACATCCCTCCCGGGGGCCCTCGCGGGTCCCCCTCCCCGGCAGGCGGGATCATGTCAGCCGACAGCTGATCGGACCAGCCGGGGGTTGCCATTCCCCGCCTGCGATGGGAGAGGATGGCGCCAACCGTACGAAGGGAAATTCACGGTGAGCATCGACCCGTCCTCGATTCCGAATTTCGGGGGCCAGCCCGAACCGCAGGCGGCAGGACCGGAGGGCCCCGTCGTCCCTGACCAGGACCTCGTCAAGCAGCTTCTCGACCAGATGGAGCTGAAGTACGTCGTCGACGACGAGGGTGACCTCGCGGCGCCGTGGGAGGACTTCCGCACGTACTTCATGTTCCGTGGCGAGGGCGAGCAGCAGGTCTTCTCGGTGCGTACGTTCTACGACCGCCCGCACCCCGCCGACCAGCGCCCGGTCCTCCTCGACGCGATCGACGACTGGAACCGCCGCACCCTGTGGCCCAAGGTCTACACCCACACCCACGAGGCCGAGGAGGGCGCCGAGGATACCGAGACCTCGGTCCGTCTGATCGGTGAGGCGCAGATGCTCATCGGTACGGGCGTCAGCCTGGAGCACTTCGTCTCGTCGACGGTCAGCTGGGTGCGGGCCTCGATCGAGTTCGACAAGTGGCTGCGGGAGCGTCTGGGTCTGGAGCCGGCCGACAAGGAGCCGGGCGACGGCTCGGACGCGCCGAGCGCCTGAGTACACAGCGGTTCACAGCGCCGACGGGACGGCGTCAGCGGATACGTCCCGTCGGCGAACGACAGCCCGGCCGGGCGGACGGTCACCACGACCGCCGTCCTCGGCCGGGTTTTTGTCAGGGCGTGCGCCGACGGCAGCCGGGAAAGCGGCTCGGACCCGAAGAGGCCGGAGCCGGACGGCAGGGGCCGTGCTCGATCCGTTCGAGTCCTGTCAGCTCTCATAGTGGTAGCGGCACTGCGCGATCAGGACGCTGTCCTCGGTGGCCTTGTAGATCAGTCGGTGCTCGTCGTTGATGCGGCGCGACCAGTAGCCCTGGAATCCGTGCTTGAGCGGTTCCGGTTTGCCGATCCCCTCGTTGCCGTTCCGGGCAACGTCCGCGATGAGCGTATTGATGCGCTTCACGATCTTCCGGTCCTGAAGCTGCCACCACAGGTAGTCCTCCCAGGCGCGGGAGGAGAAGGTGATCTTCATCCGCGTCCCTTATTCGTCGGCCACCAGCTCGCGTACGGTGCCGCCACCGTTCTCCAGCTCGTCGATGGACGCGAGCAGGCGCCGGGCGTTCGCCGGGCTGCGCAGCAGGTAGGCCGTCTCCTTCAGGGACTCGTAGTCCTCAAGGGAGACGATGACGACCGGCTCGTGTCCGGCCCGGGTGATGACGACCTCTTCGCGGTCGTCGGTGACGGAGTTGAGTACCTCGGCGTACCGTGCGCGCGACTCGGAGTACGTCATGGTCTTCACGATCAGCCCTCCTTTGACGTACAAGAAATTGTACGTCGCTCCCTGTGGTGCGACAACCGCCGGAATGACGGCCGCGATAGGGCTGCCTCCGGCGCGAAAGGTCCGGGCGAGTGAGGTACGGCGCTCTCCCGCTGACGACGGACCCGGGGCGGCCGGGGGCCTGTCCGGACCGGTCCCCCGGCCGTACCGTCGGCTCGGTGACACGGCACTGGCCGCCGTATCCAGACCGCACACGGGAAGGAGCCGTCCATGAGCGTCGACGCGATCATGCACACCGAGTTCCCCCAGGGACACACGGTTCTGTTCGGAGCTGACGGAAAGGTGATCACGACTCCGCAGAGCTTCGAGCACTCAAGCACGATCAAGTCGATGCAGTACGACACGGTCGTGTCCCTCGGGCGCCACGCGAAGACCGCCTCGGCGCACCCGGTCGGGGAGGGTGCACGAGCAAGCAGACGCACTGGCCGCCGTGAGCCATTGAGCCGGCCCTGGTGGGAAGAATGCGAACGGGCCGCACACGATGGGCTCGGGCTATCTCTACGTCCGGCGGCGGGAGTTCTTCTCCGCGTTCGACTCGCCCGATGTCTGGGCTCCGCCGGAGTCGGCTCAGGACGTGAGGCGTCGCAGGCGGCTGCTGGCCTCGTCGAGAACGTCGTCCTTCTTGCAGAAGGCGAAACGCACCTGGCTGCGGCCGGCGTCCGGGGCGTCGTAGAAGACGGAGTTGGGGATGGCGACGACGCCGCAGCGTTCGGGGAGTGCGCGGCAGAAAGCGTAGGCGTCCTTCTCGCCGAAGGGGGTGATGTCGGTGGTGATGAAGTACGTGCCTTGGGGCTGGTAGACCTCGAACCCAGCCGCGCGCAGGCCGTCGCCGAGCAGGTCGCGCTTGCGGCGGAGCTCGGTGCGGAAGTTGTCGAAGTAGGAGTCCGGCAGGCGCAGCGCCTCGGCGATCGCGTACTGGAAGGGGCCCGCGGAGACGTACGTCAGGTACTGCTTGGCTGCCCGGACGGCGGATACGAGCGGGCCGTTCGCCGTGACCCAGCCGACCTTCCATCCGGTGAAGGAGAAGGTCTTGCCCGACGAGCCGATGGTGACCGTGCGCTCGCGCATCCCGGGCAGCGCCGCGATGGGGCGGTGCGTGCCTTCGTAGACAAGGTGCTCGTACACCTCGTCGGTGACAACGAGCAGGTCGTGTTCGACGGCGAGTGTGGCGATGGCGGTCTGCTCTTCGGCGGTGAGGACCATGCCGGTCGGGTTGTGGGGGGTGTTGAGGAGCAGGATGCGGGTGCGCGGGGTGATCTTGGCGCGGAGTTCGTCCAGGTCGGGGCGGAAGGACGGGGCGCGCAGGGTGAGGGGGACGCGGGTCGCGCCAGCCATGGCGATGCAGGCGGCGTAGGAGTCGTAGAAAGGTTCGAAGGCGATGACCTCGTCACCAGGCTCCAGCAGCGCGAGCATCGCGGCGGCGATGGCCTCGGTGGCGCCGGCGGTGACCAGGACCTCGGTGTCAGGGTCGAAGGGGAGGCCGTAGAAGCGCTGCTGGTGTTCGGAGATGGCGGATCGCAGTTCAGGGATGCCCGGGCCGGGCGGGTACTGGTTGCCCTTCCCGTCCCGCAGGGCCCGTACGGCGGCCTCGCGGATCTCTTCGGGGCCGTCGGTGTCGGGGAAGCCCTGGCCGAGGTTGATGGAGCCGGTCCGCACGGCCAGCGCCGACATCTCCGCGAAGATCGTCGTGCCGAACTCGGCGAGGCGGCGGTTGAGCAGCGGTCGTCCCTGTGTCATGCCCGCCATCCTGGGCCGAAGCTCTGGAGTTGCTCAAGTCCGCTTTGGCTCTGCGGGTCCGAGGGCATCCCCCACTCACGCGATAAGCGGTGTGAAGCGGGTGACCTCGCTTCGGGGGGACGGAAGGGACGTGAGGTCGATGAGGATTTCTCCTGATGTGCTGATCGGGGTCGTGGCCGTCGGGTTCGTCGTGGTGCTGCTGCTGGCGGTGGCGGCCAACCGGAGGTCGGGCCGGGTGCGCAGCGGGCGGCGCCGCGCGGGCGGTGGCTCGGCCAGTGGTGCGGCCGCCGGTGGCGGCTGGTGGGCGGGCGGCGACGGCGGTGGTTCGTCCTGCGGAAGCGGCGGCCACTCCGGCGGACACGCGTGCGGCGGAGGCTCCTCGTGCGGCGGCGGTTCTTCGTGTGGTGGCGGGGGCGGATGCGGCGGAGGCAGCTGACACGGGGCAGCTGGTCCGCTTGGTGAAGGTGCCCGACGGGTGAACTCCCGCCGGGCACCTTTTTGTTGGGCCGCGCAGGGCGTGTGCGGTGAACAGTTGAACCGTGGGGCCCCCGAGGGGATGGAAACCGCGTCAAGTTGGGCAAAAACGCTGTGGACGCTGCGTACTTCGTGATTCCCTCGTTGGAGAGAACATTCAGCCCTCGGACCCCAGTTGGACCTGATCGGGCGTTCCCCACCTCCCACGTGCGTCGTTACGGGGGCGTCCCCTGTCCATGTGTCCATGCGTGTTTTGCGGAGCCGACCCATGCTCACGACCCTCCAGACGGCCTATTCCGACACCCGTGCTGCCGACCTGGCCTGGGCGCTGGGGCGTGAACCGCTCCCAGCCCTGGCCGTGCTCGACCTCGAGCTCGACGGGGCCCAACTGCAGCTGCGTCTGCTCGGCGCCTCCCACCAGGTGCTTCTCGAAGAGGACGGCGGTACGTGTTCCGAAACGGTCGCCTGTATCCCCGGCAGCTCCCCGCCGCTGCCGCTCGGCGTCGCCAAACGGCTCGGTGACTGGGAGTACGAATTCGCGGCGCGCGTCGAGACGCTCTCCGCGGGCTCCTTCGCCGGGCGTGCGCAGGAGCTCCTCGCGCTGGTGACCGACCATCCGCACGGCCTCGCAGGTACGTTCCCCGGCAGCCCGCACGCCTTCACCGCCATGCTCGCGCAGCGGTCGGAGGGCCAGGTCCGGTGGCGCACCTGGCACGCGTACCCGCAGGAGGGGCAGTTGGTGGTGACCCGCACCCGGGTGGGAGCGCGGATGCCGGTGACGGCGCCCTGAATCGCCTCAACTCGGTTGCGCGCACGGCACTTGCACCCTTGTGGGTGACAGGCGGCGACGCCATCGTGACGTAGCGTTCGCATCATGATCGACCAGCAGGTGCAGGTGTCGTTGCGAGGAGGTGCGCCGCGTCTTCCCGTACGACCGCAGACCGGTCGGTTCCTCGTGCTGGCCACAGTCTTCGTCTGCGCCGCCTGCGGGCTGGTCTACGAACTCGAACTGGTTGCCCTCGCCTCCTACTTGACCGGCGATTCCGTCACCCAGACATCCGTTGTGCTCTCCGTGATGGTCTTCGCGATGGGGGTCGGCTCGCTGCTCGCGAAACGTTTACGCAGCCATGCCGCCGTGGGTTTCGGGCTGATCGAGGCGGGTCTCGCACTGATCGGCGGCTGCTCGGCGCTCGTGCTCCACGCGTCGTTCGCGTGGATGGGGGAGTCACGTTTCGCGCTGGTCGGGTTCTCGCTCGCCATAGGCATCCTGATCGGCGCGGAGATCCCCCTGCTGATGACGCTGATCCAGCGCGTCGACCGGCAGGACGCGGGCGGGGCGGTCGCGGACCTGTTCGCCGCCGACTACGTGGGTGCGCTGGCCGGCGGGCTGGCGTTCCCCTTCTTCCTGCTGCCGGACCTCGGCCAGCTCACCGGGGCGCTGCTCACCGGCACGGTCAACGCGGCGGCGGGCGGGGCGCTGGTGCTGTGGGTGTTCCGGCGGGACCTGACCCGGTGGTCCCGGTGGCTGCTGATCGTCGCCAACGTGACGGTGATCGCCCTGCTGGCCGCCGCCACGGTGTTTGTCGGCGACTTCGAGCGGGTGGCCCGGCGCGCGGTGTACGGGGACGAGGTGCGGGTCGCCGTACAGACCGACGTGCAGGAGGTCGTCCTCACCGGGGCCGGTCGCGGTTCCCTGGACCTTTTCCTGGACGGGCGGCTGCGGGTCAGCGCCCGTGACGAGTACCGGTACCACGAGGCGCTGGTCCATCCGGCGATGAACGGGCGCCATGCCCGGGTGCTGATCCTGGGCGGCGGCGACGGCCTGGCCGCCCGCGAGGTGCTGCGCTACCCGGACGTACGGAGCGTCACGGTCGTCGAGCTGGACCGCGGCGTCACCCGACTGGCCCGTACCGACCCCGCACTCTCCGCGCTGAACGCGCACGCGTACCGCGATCCGCGGCTGACCGCCGTCACCGCGGACGCGTTCACCTGGCTGCGGGAGGCGTCGCACGGCGGCTACGACGTGGTGATCTCCGACCTGCCGGACCCCGGGATCACGGCGAGCACGAAGCTGTACTCGGCGGAGTTCTACGGTCTGGTCACCGAAGCCCTCGCGCCGGGCGGACGGCTGGTGGTGCACGCGGGCCCGCCCGTCGTCCGGCCCCGGACGTTCTGGACGGTCGAGGCGTCCATGAGAGCGGCCGGCCTGCGGACCCGCCCGTACCGCGTCAGCGGGCGTCTCTCCGGCTTCGCGGCGGGCCCGGACCGCACGACGGGCGCTGCGCAGGGCCGCCCCGACTGGGGCTTCGTCCTCGCCCGCCCGGGCGTGAGACCTCCGGCCCTTCACCTGCCGCCACGTCCGCCGAAACTCCGGTTCCTCACAGCAGGGGAACTGGCGCGGGCGGCCCGGTACGCGGAGGGCCGACGGCTGCGGGGTCAGGCGCCGTCGACGCTCGTGCATCCGCGGTACTGGGAGGAGCCGTGAGGGCGCGCGCGGGCACGTCCGGTCCGGAGGATCGGCGGCGTGTCGCCCCCCGGGGGAGATCCCGGCTCTTCCGGGTGCGGAAGCGCTGACGGGGCGGCCGTGCCTGAGTAGGCTCGGTTTCCATGGAGCATGAGGTGTTCGTTCCGGTTCCGGTCCCGTCCCTGCTGCGGACGCTGCGCGACTCCGCCCGTGTCGCGCGCTGCGTGCCGGGCCTCCAGCAGGACGCCGACGTGTCCGCAGGCCCGCTGGCCGGCCGGCTCAAGGTCCGGATCGGCGGCCACACGATCACATACCGCGGCACGCTGACCCCGACCGCGCTGCCGGACGAGGCAGGGGTTTCCGTCACCGGTGAGGGCGTGGAGGCGCGGGGCACCGGCTCGGCGAAGCTCGGCCTGACGATCCGCCTGACGGAGACGGACGGCGGTACGACGATCGGGTTCACGGGCACGGCGGGCGGCGAGGGCCGCATCGTGGAGCTGGAACCCGACGCGGCGCTGGCGGCGGCGTACCGGCTGCTGGACCGCTTCACGCAGCAGCTGGTGACCGAGACACTGGCGACGCACGGCGCGGGCGCCGAGCCCGAGGAGGCGGCGCCCGGCGGAGCGCCCGCCGCCTCCGCACCGTCCGACGAGGGACCGTCCGGCGAATCGCCGTCCGAGGAGACACCCTCCGTCGAGGCGCCGGCCGACGGCACGCCCCCTGCCGAGGCGCCCTCCGGCACCGGCCCGGTTTTCGAGGCGCCGGTGCCGCCGCCCTCGCTCGACGACTCCGCGGACATGGGGTTCCCCGTCCCCGAGGGCCCGCCCGCCGAGGCCGCGCACGCGCGCCGGACCATGATCGGGCGCAGCGCCGAGGAGGTCGACCACGCGCCGCCGCGCGGCCGGTACGCCCCCGTGCCGTCGCCCGAGTCGACCACCGCGGGCGCCACCCTGCGCTGGGTGGCCCCGGCGGCCGCCCTCGCGCTCGCCTCCGCGGTCGTCGTCGGCCGGGCGCTGCGGCGGCGGCGGAGGTAGCGGCGCCAGTAATGTCGTCGTGTGAGCAGGAGCGAGAAGGACGTCCGGCTGTCCGTCGGCGACACCGAATTGACCGTGGACCCCGCCAACGGCTGCCGCATCAGCAGCCTCCGGATCGGGGGCACCGAACTGCTGCGGCAGGGGGAGCGGTACGGCTGTTTCCCCATGGTGCCGTGGTGCGGGCGAACCGAGAACGGCCGGTTCTACAACGGCGATGTGCCCCATCAGCTGCCGCTGAACTCCCCGCCGCACGCCATTCACGGCACTGGCCGTGACACCGCGTGGCTCACGGCGAAGGAGGGTGGGACCGAGGCCGCGTTCTACTACGACCTGGCCGAGCCGTGGCCGTATCCGGGCCGGGTCACCCAGACCTTCGAACTGGCCGAGGATTCGCTCACGCTCGCGTTCGGCATCGAGACGTACGGCGACTCGTTCCCCGCACAGGCCGGCTGGCACCCCTGGTTCCTGCGCAACCTCGGAACCGGCGGCGACGACGTGCAGATCGGCTTCGACGCCGCCTGGCAGGAGGAGCGGGGCGAGAACCATCTGCCGACCGGCCGCCGGATCCCGCCGCTGCCCGGCCCGTGGGACGACTGCTTCGGGATGCCCGACGGGGTCGACGTGACGCTCACCTGGCCGCAGCAACTGGAACTGAAGGTGAAGAGCCGGACCGAGTGGGTCGTCGTCTACGACGAGCAGCACGAGGCGGTCTGTGTGGAACCGCAGTCGGGTCCGCCGAACGGACTGAACACCTCGCCGCGCTATGTCACCCCGATCGACCCGCTGGAGATCGTGGCGACCTGGAGCTGGCGCAGGCTCTGAGGTGGGCGGCCTTAAGCTCGTAGGCATGACTGACGTACACGCTGACCTGCTCCAGCAGATCAAGGACAAGGCCGTGGTGCACGGCAAGGTGACCCTTTCCTCGGGCCTTGAGGCCGACTGGTACATCGACCTGCGCCGCATCACGCTGGATGGCGAGGCTGCTCCGATGGTCGGTCAGGTCATGCTGGACGCGACCGCCGAGCTCGACTACGACTGCGTGGGCGGCCTGACCCTGGGCGCCGACCCGGTCGCCACGTCGATGCTGCACGCGGCCGCCGCGCGCGGGGAGCGGATGGACGCGTTCGTCGTCCGCAAGGCGCAGAAGGCGCACGGGATGCAGCGCCGGATCGAGGGCACGGACGTGAAGGGCCGCCGCTGCCTGGTGGTCGAGGACACCTCGACGACCGGCGGTTCGCCGCTGACGGCTGTGGAGGCGGTACGCGAGGCCGGTGGCGAGGTCGTCGCCGTCGCCACGATCGTGGAGCGGGGTGCGGCTCCGGCTATCGCCGAGGCGGGTCTCCCGTACGTCCACGCCTACACGGTGTCGGACCTCGGCCTGGCCTGATCACCGGCCTGACCTGCGTTGTTCTTCGAGGGCGGACGGTTTCACGTGAAACCGTCCGCCCTCGTCGTATGCCTCCTGCGGCCCGGCCCGAACGTTGGGGGAGTCCGCCAGGTGGAGCCGGAGCGAGAGTCTGGGAGGATGGGGGCGACGATGACGTCGCCCCCAGGTCAGGGAACCAGCACAGCACACCCGCACATCCCAAGGAGCGGACAGATGCCCATCGCAACCCCCGAGGTCTACGCTGAGATGCTCGACCGGGCGAAGGCTGGCAAGTTCGCCTACCCGGCCATCAATGTGACGTCGACCCAGACCCTGCACGCTGCACTGCGCGGCTTCGCGGAGGCGGAGAGCGACGGCATCGTCCAGATCTCCACCGGTGGGGCGGAGTTCCTGGGCGGCCAGCACAACAAGGACATGGTGACGGGCGCCGTTGCCCTCGCCGAGTTCGCGCACATCGTCGCCGCCAAGTACGACATCTCGGTCGCGCTGCACACCGATCACTGCCCCAAGGACAAGCTGGACGGCTACGTGCGTCCGCTGCTCGACATCTCCGCCGAGCGCGTCGCCAAGGGCCTGAACCCGCTGTTCCAGTCCCACATGTGGGACGGTTCGGCCGAGACCCTCAGCGACAACCTGGCCATCGGCCAGGAGCTGCTGGCCAAGGCCGCCGCCGCCAAGATCATTCTTGAGGTCGAGATCACCCCGACCGGTGGCGAGGAGGACGGCGTCACGCACGAGATCAACGACGAGCTGTACACCACCGTCGACGACGCGCTGCGTACCGCCGAGGCGCTCGGTCTGGGCGAGAAGGGTCGCTACCTGCTGGCCGCGTCCTTCGGCAACGTGCACGGCGTCTACAAGCCGGGCAACGTCGTGCTCCGTCCCGAGCTGCTGAAGGACCTCCAGGAGGGCGTCGGCGCCAAGTACGGCAAGTCCTCCCCGTTCGACTTCGTCTTCCACGGCGGCTCCGGCTCCACCGAGCAGGAGATCGCCACCGCGCTGGAGAACGGCGTCGTGAAGATGAACCTCGACACCGACACCCAGTACGCCTTCACCCGCCCGATCGTGGACCACGTGTTCCGCAACTACGACGGTGTGCTTAAGGTCGACGGCGAGGTCGGCAACAAGAAGGTCTACGACCCGCGCAGCTGGGGCAAGTCCGCCGAGGCGGGCATGGCCAAGCGCGTCACGGAGGCCTGCGCCAACCTGCGGTCCACCGGCACGAAGCTGAAGTAGCAGCAGGCACGAACAGCGGCCATGGGCCCGGTACTCCTTGGGGGTGCCGGGCCCATGGCACGTCCGCGAACGAGCAGAAGGAGTACTTGTGCAGGCGAGCGCACGCTATGACTTCGACACCGTCGTCGACCGCAGGGGCACCTGGTCTGTCCAGTGGGACGGAGTCGCCGACCGGTTCGGGGTCGACGGGCTCCTCCCGTTCACCATCTCCGACATGGACTTCGAGACCGCCCCGGAGGTGCTGACCGCGCTGCGGACCCGCCTCGACCACGGCGTCCTCGGCTACACCAGCTGGCAGCAGGACGACTTCCGGTCGGCGATAGCGCACTGGTACGGGACCCGGTACGGCACCGAGCTGGACACCGGCCGGCTGGTCTACGCCCCGTCGGTGCTCAGCCAGCTCTCGCAGCTTCTCCAGATGTGGACGGCCGAGGGCGACGGCGTCGTCGTCCACACCCCCACGTACGACGGTTTCCGCAAGGCGATCACCGGTCTCGGCCGGGAGCTGCGAGGCGTGCCGGTGGGCGACACGGAGGCGCTGGAGCGGGAGCTGGCGCGCCCCGACGCGAAGGTGCTGGTGCTGTGCTCGCCGCACAACCCGACCGGCCGGGTGTGGACGGAGCCGGAGCTCGTCGAGACGGCGGCGCTGGCGGCGCGCCACGGGGTCGCGGTGATCAGCGACGAGATCCACGCGGACTTCGTGCACGAGGGCCGTCGGCATGTGCCGTGGGCGCGCGTGGCGGGCGCGGGCGGGGGCCGCTGGGCGGTGATCTCGTCCGCTTCGAAGTCCTTCAACTTCCCGGCGCTGACCGGCTCGTACGGCATCATCGGCGACCCGACGGACCGGACGGAGTTCCTGCGGCGCATGGAGACGGCCGAGGGGCTCGCCTCTCCGGCGGTCCTGTCGCTGACCGCGCACATAGCCGCGTACCGGGAGGGCGGGGAGTGGCTGGACGCGGTCCGGGCGTACGTCCGCGACAACCTGGCACGGGTCGCGGAACGCCTGAACACGGCCTTTCCCGAACTGTCCTGGGAACCGCCGCAGGCCGGGTACCTGGCGTGGATCGACTTGCGCCCGCTGGGTGTGGACGACGAGGCGCTGCAGCGGGCGCTGATCGAACGCGAGAAGGTCGCGATCATGCCGGGCGAGGTGTACGGCGCGGAGGGCTTCCTGCGTCTGAACGTGGGCTGCCCGCGCAGCAAGGTGGAGGCCGGCGTCGAGGCGCTGATCAGGGCGCTGGGGGCGGTGCGCTGATCCTGGCGGTGCGGGCGCAGGGCGCCCTGTCCGGCAGGTGCGCGCCCAGGACTGGCCACCTCCCCCCGGACCGGGGATGCTGCTCGCATGGGCGAGACACCTGCCGGTCAGATCCGTGCCGCCTCCGCACCCGGGCGCTGGGTCGTTCTGACCACCGTCCTCGGGTCCGCCATGGCCATGGTCGACTCCACCGTCGTCAATGTCGCCCTGCCCCGCATCGGCAAGGACCTCGGCACCGATCTCGCCGCTCTCCAGTGGACCGTCAACGCCTACCTGCTGACCCTTGCCGGGCTGATCCTGCTCGGTGGGGCGCTCGGGGACCGGTACGGGCGCAAGCGGGTGTTCGTCGTGGGGGTGGTGTGGTTCGCCACCGCCTCGCTGCTGTGCGGCGTCGCGCCGAATGCTGTCGTGCTGATTGCGGCCCGGGCTCTTCAAGGGGTGGGCGGGGCGCTCCTCACGCCCGGGTCGCTGGCGTTGATCCAGGCCAGTTTTCACCCGGACGACCGGGCGCGCGCGGTCGGGCTGTGGTCCGGCTTCGGCGGGGTGGGGGCCGCGATCGGGCCGTTCGTCGGGGGGTGGCTCGTCGACGGGCCGGGGTGGCGGTGGGTGTTTCTGATCAATGCGCCGGTCGCCGCGATCTGTGTGCCGGTCGCGCTGCGGCACGTACCGGAGTCGCGGGACCCGCAGGCGCACGGGCGCTTCGATGTTCTGGGGGCCGTGCTCGGCGCGCTGACTCTGGCCCTGGTGACGTACGCGTTGATCGAGGCTCCCAGGCAGGGGGCGTCTGCTGCTGTGATCGGGGCGGCCGTGGGCGGAGTGCTGCTCGGAGTGGCGTTCGTGCAGGTGGAGCGGCGGCGGGCGAACCCCATGCTGCCGCCGTCGGTGTTCGAGTCCCGCCAGTTCACCGCCGTCAATATCGTCACGCTCTGCGTGTACGCGGCGCTCGGCGGTTATTTCTTCCTTGCCGCAATTCAGCTCCAGGTCGTGGCCGGGTACTCCGCCCTCGGCGCCGGAACCGCGCTCCTTCCGACCACGGTTCTGATGCTGCTCTTCTCCGCTTCGTCGGGTGAGCTGGGGCAGCGCATCGGCCCCCGTATCCCGCTCACTGTCGGGCCGCTGCTCGCCGCCGCCGGGATGCTGCTCATGCTGCGGGTGGGGCCCGGCGACGCCACCGTCTCCGCGTACGTACAGCACGTGCTGCCTGCCGTCGCCGTGCTCGGCCTCGGCCTGGTCACCCTGGTGGCGCCGCTCACCGCGACGGTCCTCGCCTCCGTCGACACCGCGCGCGCCGGGCTGGCCAGCGGGATCAACAACGCCGCCGCCCGCGCCGCCGGCCTGATCGCCGTGGCCGCACTGCCGCTGCTCGCCGGTATGGGGCCGGAGGCGTACCGCGACGCCGCTGAGTTCGCCGCGACCTTCCGGCGGGCCATGCCGATGTGTGCCGGGCTCATGGTGCTGGGCGCGGTGATCGCCTGGGCGACCGTACGGACACCGCCCGCGGCCCGGAAGAGCAAGGCGCGTCCCGAATGCACCGTGCACTGCGGTTTCGCGGCACCTCCCCTGGAGCCCGCGCGGGACGAGAACGAGGACCCGGGCCGGGCCTGACCGCTCGGGGGCGCCCGGGCTACCCCCGACGCGCATGTGCCAGGCACACTTGAACCCATGTCCATCCACGAGAACCTGCTCGGGGGGCCTCCCCCGACCCACCTGCCCGACGACCCGGAGCCGCGCGAGCTGCTCGCGAACGGCACCGCCCCCGCCGACGTCGCCGCGAAGTACCCGACCTCCTCGCTGGCCTGGGCGCAGCTCGCCGACGAGGCGTTCGAGGGCGGCCGCGTCATCGAGTCGTACGCCTACGCCCGCACCGGCTACCACCGCGGGCTCGACGCGCTCCGCAGGGCCGGCTGGAAGGGCCACGGGCCCGTACCGTTCGAGCACGAACCGAACCGCGGTTTCCTGCGCGCCCTGCACGCCCTGGCGCGCGCCGCGCAGGCGATCGGTGAGCAGGAGGAGTACGAGCGCTGCTCGGCGTTCCTCCGCGACTCGTCGCCGACCGCCGCCGAGATCCTGGGATAGCAGGCGCATACGCCCTGTTCACGGCCTCGCAGGCGTATCGCCGTCTGCGGGGCCTGCGCCGTTCGCGGGGCTCCGCTTAAGATGCGGACAGGGGACCGGAGCTCCACCACCTCACGGAAGGGGCGGACCGCTACCCGGAAGCTCGTGTCGAGGAGACAGCGATGTCGACGATCCACCCCGACCCCGAAGCCACCGGTGCGGACACCCCGCACCTGGACTTCGCGGGCACGACTCCGTACGAGGACTATGTCCAGGCGGATGTCCTGACCCACCTTCAGCACCTTCGCTCCGACGATCCGGGCGAGATGGTCTTCCTGGTCACCACCCAGGTCATGGAGCTGTGGTTCACGGTCATCGTCCATGAGTGGGAGACCGCGGCGCACGCCCTGCGCGAGGACCGGCTGCCGGTCGCACGCGATGCGCTGAAGCGGTCGGTACGGGAACTCGAGGCGCTCAACGCGTCCTGGACGCCGCTCGCCCAGCTCACCCCCGCCCAGTTCAACTCCTACCGTGGCGCACTCGGCGAGGGCTCCGGCTTCCAGTCGGCGATGTACCGGCGGATGGAGTTCCTGCTCGGCGACAAGTCCGCGTCCATGCTCGTACCGCACCGGGGTGCACCCCGCGTCCACGCCGAACTCGAGAAGGCGCTCGCCGAACCGGGTCTGTACGACGAGGTGCTCGCCCTGCTCGCCCGGCGCGGGCACGCCGTACCGCAGGCCGTGCTCGGCCGGGACCTGACGCAGAAGTACGAGCCGTCCCCCGAGGTCGAGTCCGTCTGGGCGGAGATCTACGCCGATCCCGAGCGGCACGACGAGCTGGTCCGGCTCGGCGAGGCGCTCACCGACGTCGGTGAACTGGTGTGGCGCTGGCGCAACGACCACCTCATCGCCACCCGGCGCGCGATGGGCTCGAAGACCGGCACCGGCGGCTCCGCCGGGGTCGCGTGGCTGGAGAAACGCGCCACGAAGAACGTGTTCCCCGAGCTCTGGACGGCGCGCAGCCATGTCTGAGACCTTCGCCGCACGGGCCGCGGCACTCGACGCCGCCGACGAACTCGCCGATCTTCGGAAGCTGTTCACCCTCGACGACACCGTCTATCTCGACGGCAACTCGCTGGGGGCGCTGCCCCGGCACGTACCCGCCCGGATGCAGGAGGTCCTCACCCGCGAGTGGGGTGAACTGCGCATCCGGTCCTGGGACGAGAGCGGCTGGTGGACCGCGCCCGAGCGGATCGGCGACCGGATCGCCCCGCTCGTCGGGGCCGCCGCCGGCCAGATCGTGGTGGGCGATTCGACGAGCGTGAACGTCTTCAAGGCGGTCGTCGCCGCGAGCAGGCTGGCGCCGGAGGGACGCGACGAGATCCTGGTCGACGCGACGACGTTTCCCACGGACGGCTACATCGCCGAGTCCGCCGCCCGGATGACCGGGCACCAGCTCGTCCCCGTCGCTCCGGCGGACGTGCCGGGTGCGGTCGGTCCGCGTACCGCGGTCGTCCTGCTCAACCACGTCGACTTCCGTACCGGCCGGCTGCACGACCTGCCCGGTCTCACCGCCGCCGTGCACGCGGCGGGCGGGCTCGCGGTCTGGGACCTGTGCCACAGCGCGGGCGCGCTGCCGGTCGGGCTCGACGAGCACGGGGTGGACCTGGCGGTCGGCTGCACGTACAAGTACCTCAACGGCGGGCCCGGTTCGCCCGCCTATCTGTACGTCGCCGAGCGGCACCAGGCGGCCTTCGACTCGCCGCTGCCGGGGTGGACCTCGCACGCCGACCCGTTCGCGATGGCGCCGGGCTACGCTCCGGCGGACGGTTCTGTGCGTGGCCGGGTCGGGACCCCTGACATTCTGTCCATGCTGGCGCTCGAAGCGGCGCTGGACGTGTGGGACGGGGTGCCGGTCGAGGCGGTACGGGCCAAGTCGCTGGCGCTGACGGACTTCTTCCTGGAGTGCGTCGGGGCGTATGTGCCGGAGGGTGTGGTCGTCCCGGTCACCCCGGGGGCGCACGGGGAGCGCGGCAGCCAGGTGTCGTTGCGGTGTGTGGACCCGGCGGTCGCCGAGCCGGCGATGCGTGCGCTCATCGCCCGGGGCGTGGTCGGGGATCTGCGGCGGCCGGATGTGCTGCGGTTCGGGTTCACGCCGTTGTACGTGGGGTTCGCGGATGTGGAGCGGGCTGCGCGGGTGCTGGGTGAGGTGGTGAGCGGGCCGCTCGGCGGGGTGTGACGCCTGCCGCGTCCCCACGGTCAATCCCCGTGGGGGCGCGGTGCCCCGTGCTGATACCGTCCCCGCTGGTCAGGCCAGTTGGGCACCTCTGTCGGATGGTTGGAGCAGCATGTCGGATTCCGCCGCGCGTGATCGGGACGCAGTCGAGATCGAGTCGGCGTTCTCGCATCCGGCTGTCGCCCCCGACGCCACCGCCGCCTACGGCGACCACCCCGACCAGGTGATCGACTTCTACGCCCCGCGGGACGGGCGGGCCGGGGCGCCGGTCGTGGTCCTCCTGCACGGCGGTGCGTGGCGGGCGCCGTACGACCGGCAGCATGTGTCGCCGCTCGCGGACTTCCTGGCCCGGCGCGGGTTCGCCGTCGCCAATGTCGAGTACCGGCGCGGCAGCGAGATCCCGCAGCAGCGCGGTTCCGGTCCGGTCGCGGGCCGTTGGCCCGAGACGTTCGACGACGTCGCCGCGGCGATGGACGCGTTGCCCGCACTGCTGGCCCGTGAACTGCCGGAGGCCGATGCGCGGCGGATTGTCGTCACCGGTCACTCCGCGGGCGGTCACCTGGCGTTGTGGGCAGCGGCCCGGCACGTGCTCCCGGAAGGGTCGCCGTGGCGGCTGCCCGCGGCGCCGCCGCTGCGCGGCGTTGTCGCCCTGGCGCCGATCGCCGACTTCACCACGGCGGTGGAGCTGGATGTCTGCTCCGGTGCGGTGGGTCAACTGCTCGGAACGGAAGAGGACTTCGCGGCCAGGAGCCCGTTCGCCGACCCGGCTGTGCTGCTGCCGACGGGAATCGCCACGGCGCTGGTGCAGGGGCGCACCGACCTCACGGTGCCGCAGGCGGTCGCGGAGGCGTTCGTCGATGCGGCGGCGAAGGCGGGCGAGACGGTGGGGCTGACGCTGCTGGAGGATGTCGGGCACTTCCCGTTGATCGATCCGGCGGCGGATGCGTGTGCGGTGGTGGCGGAGGAGATTGCGCAGCTGGCGTGGTGACCGGTGGTCCCGGGGCCGTCCGGTGGCGGCGGTCCCAGCCGCGACCGGTCCGCCCGGGTGGGTCCGAGTAGTCCTTGCGACGGACGCCGCAGGATCCGTATCACTGCTGACGACGTCCCGCACCGGGCCGCCTAACGTGAGGGCGTGACCGAGACCACCAAGAACAGAAGTCCCGAGTTCCGGCTGGCCGCAGGGGCGATAGGCGGCCTGCGGCAGGACCTCTTCCATGATGCGTTCGCCTACCGCTCGCTGCCGCCGATGCGGACCGGCCGGGCGACCCGGCTGCTGTCCGAGGGGATGCGCGCGCGGGCCAGGTGGACGCCACACGCGCTGGTCGGGCTGGCCGCGCTGATCACGGTCCTCATCGGCCTCGCCAGGGCGGACGGCGCCGGGACCTGGTCCGGGATCGAGATCATCATGACCGGGCTGCTTCCGGCGGTACCCGTCGTGATGACCCTGGTTCGGCCGGTCGGCGCGTTCTGGATGTCGATGGCGCTCACTCCGGTGTCAGCCACCTTCGGCGACGAGGGCTGGCCGTGGGTGCCGAGCATGTTCCTCGCCCATCTGGTGGTGCTCGTCGTGGTCGCCGCCCGGACCCGGCCCCGTACCGCGGCCTGGATGTGGGTTCTGACCGTGTTGCTCGGCTTCGTCATGGCGAACATCGGCGGGCACCCCTTCCCGACCACCGCGCCCATGGCCGTGACCTCCGCGTTCGCGCTGCTCGTGGTGACCGTCGTGCAGACCCGCCGGGAAGCGGAGCGCGAGGTGACCGTGCAGCGCACCGTCACCGCCGTGGAACGCGACCGGCGCACGCTGCTGGAGGAGCGCACCACCATCGCCCGTGAGCTGCACGACGTGGTCGCCCACCACATGTCGGTCGTCGCGATCCAGGCCGAGGCGGCCCCGTACCGGGTGGAGAACCCGCCCCCCGAGCTGGAGCAGGCCTTCCTCACGATCCGGGAGAACGCCGTCGCCGCCCTCACCGAACTGCGCCGGGTTCTCGGTGTCGTACGGGCCGAGGACTACCAGGCACCGGACGCGCCCCAGCCCACCCTCGCCGAACTTGACGGACTGCTCGCCAACGTGGCCGAGGCCGGCCTGGTGGCCGAGAAGACGATCACCGGCGCGGCACGTGAACTGCCGCAGGGCGTCGAGCTGTCGGCGTACCGGATCATCCAGGAAGCCCTGAGCAACACGCTGCGGCATGCCCCGGGCGCCACGGCCAAGGTCGAGATCGGCTATGTGCTGGGCGGGCTCGGGCTGCGAGTCGTCAACGGTCCGCCGACCGGTCCGGTGAAACCGTCGCAGGGCGCCGGGCACGGGATCACGGGGATGCGGGAACGGGTCGCGATGCTGAACGGCGAGATGACCGCCGAGCCGGCCGCGGACGGCGGTTACGAGATCACCGTGTTCATCCCCGTACCCCTGGCCCAGGTACCGGCGCAGAGCGAGACCTCATGAACGACATACGTGTCCTGATCGTCGACGACCAGATGATGGTCCGCGAGGGTTTCTCAGTGCTCCTGGGCGCGATGCCGGGCATCGAGGTCGTCGGCGAGGCGGTCGACGGCCGGCAGGCCATCGCCCAGGCCGCGGCGCTCCGGCCCGACGTGGTCCTGATGGACATCCGGATGCCAGAGCTCAACGGCATCGAGGCGACCCGCGAGATCGTCGCCAACGACGCGGCTGCCAAGGTGCTGGTGCTGACCACATTCGACCTCGACGAGTACGTGTACCAGGCGCTGCGTGCCGGGGCGTCCGGCTTCCTGCTGAAGGACGCCTCCGCGCGCCAGCTCGCCGATGGTGTACGGGTGGTGGCGGCCGGGGAAGCGCTTCTGGCGCCGACCGTCACCAAGCGGCTGATCACCGAGTTCTCGCGGCTCGCCGGAGCCCCGCGGTCACCCACGCCGGCTCAGATCGGCGATCTGACGGAGCGCGAGACGGAGGTGCTCGTCCTCATCGCGCAGGGGCTGTCGAACGCAGAGATCGCCTCGCATCTGGTGGTCGCCGAGTCCACCATCAAGACGCACGTGAGCCGGATCCTGGTGAAGCTCGGGCTGCGGGACCGCACGCAGGCCGCGGTGTTCGCGTACGAGGCCCGCCTGGTCACCCCCTCCTGACCGTCCTGCTCCCCTTGAGGGCCGCCCGTGACCAAACGGCCTCCCCACGGCAGGGAGTGGGCTCCCGGCGCCCTGCCGTGGCCGTAAACCGACCGGTCCGGATAGCGTCGGACCATGCACCACTCTCCGCAGCCCGCCGCCACCGCTTCGTTCGACCCCTGGTCACCGGCGTTCGTCGCCGACCCGTACCCCGCGTACGCCGCGCTGCGGGCCGGCGGCCGGGTGCACCGGTTCGAGCCCACGAACCAGTGGCTCGTTCCGCACTACGCCGATGTGTCCGCGCTGCTGCGGGACCGGCGCCTGGGCCGGACGTATCTGCACCGCTTCACGCACGAGGAGTTCGGCCGTACGCCGCCGCCCGCCGCGCACGAGCCCTTCACCACCCTCAACGGGCAGGGGATCCTCGACCTGGAGGCTCCCGACCACACCCGGATCCGGCGCCTGGTCTCGAAGGCGTTCACCCCGCGTACGGTCGAGCAGCTCGTCCCGACGGTGCGGCGGCTCGCCGCCGAGCTGGTCGACAGCTTTGTGGAGGCGGGCGGCGGCGACCTGCTCGCCGCGGTCGCCGAACCGCTGCCCGTCGCCGTCATCGCCGAGATGCTCGGCATCCCCGAGTCCGACCGCGGGCTGTTGCGGCCCTGGTCGGCGGCGATCTGCGGAATGTTCGAACTGAACCCGTCCGAGGAGACCGCGAGCGCCGCCGTCCGCGCCTCGGTGGACTTCTCCGCGTACCTGCGGGAGCTGATCGCGGAGCGCCGCAAGAACCCTGGTACGGATCTGATCTCCGCGCTCATCGCCGCGCACGACGAAGGGGAGCGGCTCAGCGAGCAGGAGATGATCTCCACGTGTGTGCTGCTGCTGAACGCGGGCCACGAGGCGACGGTCAACACCACCGTGAACGGCTGGTGGACGCTGCTGCGTCACCCCGAGCAGCTGGCGGCCCTCCGCGCCGACCACGGGCTGCTGCCCACGGCCGTGGAGGAGTTGATGCGGTACGACACTCCGTTGCAGATGTTCGAGCGCTGGGTCCTCGACGACATCGAGATCGACGGCACGGTCATTCCGCGCGGCTCCGAGGTGGCCCTGCTCTTCGGCTCCGCCAACCGCGACCCGGCGCGCTTCGCGGACCCGGACGCGCTGGACCTGTCCCGGCAGGAGAACCCGCACATCACCTTCGGTGCGGGCATCCACTTCTGTCTGGGTGCGCCACTTGCCCGGGTCGAACTCGCTGCGTCCTTCGGTGAGTTGCTGCGCCGGGTGCCCCGGATGCGGCTGGCGGCCGAGCCGGAGTGGAACCCGGGCTACGTGATCAGGGGCCTGAAGGAGCTGCGCGTGGAGCTGTGACCGGAAGCGTTCCTCTCAGCACCCCGGTCCGCAGAGCGGCTGCGGGCAGGCGGTGCCCTCGATCTTCCCCATCGCTCAGGGCCATGGGGGACCGCCGGACGGGCTTGAGCACCCAGTCCGTCCGGCGATCGGGGAGCAGGAACGGTCAGCCGGTCACCCCTGCACGTCCCGCCTCCGGAGCGCTCCCAGTCCCGCCGCCACCAGGACCGCCGCGCCCGCCGTGAGCCACAGCGCCGGCGGCCACTGCATCTCCGTGCCCGGCAGCTTCGGCAGGTGGCTGAACGGTGACAGGTTCATCACCGGCTGCGGCATGTTCACCGCCGGCCCGATCCACCCCAGTGCCAGGCAGATCCCGACGACGCCCCACGAGGCCACCGCTGCCTTCGGGAGCGCGCCGTACAGCAGGACGGCGAGTCCTCCGAGCAGCCAGACGGCGGGCAGCTGCGCCAGCGACGCGCCCAGTACGGCCGGGAGTTCGTGGCCGTAGCCGGCGGCCAGGCCGAGGCCGCCGACCGCCATGATCAGTGCCGCGCCGCCGAAGGCGATGACCAGGTGTCCGGCCGCCCAGCCGATCCGGCTCACCCCGCCCGCCAGCACGGGTTCGGCGCGCCCCGCGGTTTCCTCGCCGTGCAGCCGCAGCACCGACGCGACGATGTACAGCGCGGCCACCATCCCCAGCATCCCGACCATCGCGGCGAGGAACGCGTCGGTCAGACCGGCCTGTCCGCCCATCCGCTCGAAGATTTCCTTCGTCTTCTCGTTGGTGCCGACGAGGTCTGCCGCCCCCTCGGTGAGCCCGCCGAAGACGGCGCCGGCCGCGGCGAACGACAGCGTCCACCCGATCAGAGCGCCGCGCTGCAGCCGCAGTGCCAGCCCGAACGCCGTGGAGATCCGCCCTGTCGCGGGTCCGGGGCGGGGCGGCAGGAAGCTCATGCCGATATCGCGCCGCCCGGCCAGGGTGTACGCGATCCCGCCCTGGATCAGCACTGCCGCGCCGATCACCAGCAGCACCCACCACCGTTCGTCGGCGTAGGCCCGGACGTTCTCCGCCCAGCCGATCGGCGAGAGCCAGTTCAGTACGGATGAGGCGTCGTCCGTCGACGAGTCGCCCGCCGCCTTCAGGACGAACGCGGCGCCGATCACCGCCGCCGTCAGCCCCTTCGCGAGCCGTGCACTCTCCGTGAGCTGGGCGGCGATCGCCGCGGTGCAGGCGAACAGCGCCCCGATTCCGGCGACCGTCAGGGCGAGCGCCACCGCCCCGGCGCCGCCCGCTCCGGACCCGGCCATCCCGGCGGCGATCATCAGGGCGAGCGCGGTGTTGGCGACGAACGCGGCGAGGAGGGCGGAGGTCAGCGGGGCGCGGCGCCCCACCATTGCGGAGGAGAGCATTTCCTGGCGGCCGGTCTCCTCCTCCTCGCGGGTGTGCCGGATGACGATGATCAGGCTCATCACGGCTGCCATCGCGGCGCCGAAGCCGGCCAGGCGCCAGGTGACGAGCCCGCCGACGGAGTCGTCGAAGACGGGTCCGTACACCGCGCGCAGCGAACTGTTGCCGTTCATCGATGCGGCGAGTTCGGCGCGCTGGGCCGCGGTGTCGTACAGCGAGGAGAAGGACTTCCCGACGGAGGAGAACGATCCGCCGAGCACGATCACCCAGATCGGCATCATGATCCGGTCGCGTCGCAGCGCGAGCCTGAGCAGGGTTCCGGTGCCGGTGAGCTGCCCGCCCCGGGCGGGGCGTCCGGCACGGGTCGCGGGCACGGTCACGGCAGTCATCGCGCCGTCACCCCCGCGCGTTCGCCGGTGTCCGCGGCGTAGTGCCGCAGGAAGAGTTCCTCCAGCGTGGGCGGGGTGCTGGTCAGTGACCGTACGCCGGACGCGGTCAGCGACCTGAGGACGGCGTCGAGCTTGTCCGTGTCGACCTGGAGCGTGACCCGCATGCCCTGGATGTCGATGCCGTGCACGCCGGGCAGGTGCGCGAGCCCGTTGGGCGCGCCGGCCAGTTCGGCGGTGATGCTCGTGCGGGTCAGGTGCCGCATGTCCGCCAGGGAACCGGTCTCCACCGTGCGTCCCTGCCGGATGATGCTCACCCGGTCGCAGAGCGCCTCGACCTCGCTGAGGATGTGGCTGGAGAGCAGGATCGTCCGTCCGCGCTCGCGCTCCTCGGCGACGCAGCTCTGGAAGACCTCTTCCATGAGCGGGTCGAGCCCGCTGGTCGGCTCGTCGAGGATCAGCAGATCCACGTCGGAGGCGAACGCGGCGACGAGGGCGACCTTCTGCCGGTTGCCCTTGGAGTAGGTTCGCCCCTTTTTGGTGGGGTCGAGTTCGTACCGCTCGATGAGGTCGGCCCGGCGGGCCGGGTCGAGGCCTCCGCGCAGCCGGCCGTACAGGTCGATCACCTCGCCGCCGGAGAGGTTGCGCCACAGGGTGACGTCACCAGGGACGTATGCCACCCGCCGGTGCAGCTCGACCGCGTCGTTCCAGGGGTCCCGGCCGAGCAACTGGACAGCGCCGGAGTCGGCCCGCAGCAGGCCCAGCAGGACCCGGATGGTGGTGGACTTCCCGGAACCGTTGGGCCCGAGGAAGCCGTGAACCTCGCCGGTCTCGACCGCGAGGTCGAGGCCGTCCAGCGCGTGTGTCCGCCCGAACGACTTGTGCAGTCCGGCCACGGCGATTGCCTTCGTCATGTTTCTGAACGTACGCTATTTTCACAAAGTTGTGAAGTTAAGGAACTGTATAAAGTCGGGGGTGCGTCGGGGCCGGGGAACCCGCACGAAAATCAGGGGAGACGATGAGACGATGAGCAGCGAAACCGGCGCGGACGGGCGTGAGCGCGGGCCGGAGCCCGAGCGCGACGAGGAGGCCGTGTCGCGGTTCGTGGAGCGCTTCGCGGCCGAGATGACCGAGGCGGGCATGCAGCGGATGGCGTCCCGCGTCTTCGCGGCGCTGCTCGCGGACGACGACGGCTCCATGACCTCGGCGGAACTCAGCGAGCAGCTTCGGATCAGCCCGGCCGCGGTCTCCGGGGCGATCAACTACCTCACGCAGGTCAGCATGGTCGGCCGCGAACGCGACCCGGGCTCGCGCAGGGACCGCTACCGCCTGCACAACGAGATCTGGTACGCCACCTTCACCAGCCGCGACCGGGTCATGACCCGCTGGGAGCACACCCTCAAGGAGGGCGCTCAGACCCTCGGCCCGGACACGCCCGCCGGTGCGCGGCTCGCGGAGACTGCGGAGTTCTTCGAGTTCCTGCAGGCGGAACTGGCCGGCGTGATGGACCGCTGGCGCGACCGCCGCAAGCAGTTGGGCCTCCCGGAACGAAAGAGCTGAGGGCTGTCGCGCAGTCCCCGGCGGATCGGCGCCTGGCGTCGGATGCGGTGCATCACAGGGCGGAGGCGCGGCATCGTACCCGGCGTATTCGGGTGTTCCGGCAACGCGGCGAGGCGCCGCAGCTCTCGCTGTGCGCCCTCCGGGGAATACGGGACAGCCCTCGGACAGGAGGCCCGGGACACCGGGTCCTGGGCCTCGGCTCGGAACGGGCTCAGGTCAGCGGGTGCGACGTCCGGCCGGACGCCTGGTCGATCTCGTCGTGCGCCTTGGTCAGCAGGTTCATGGCGAGTTCGTTCAGTGCTCTGGCACCCGCGATCTCCTCGCCGACCCTCGGCTGTTGGGCGTCGGAGGGGTGGCGGCTGGCGTATCCGTGCGCACGTACCTCGTTCCCGTCGGGAAGCCGTACGAGCGCGGCGGCGCGGGTGCGGTGGTCGTCTTCCTCGAATTCCAGATCGACGTGCCATCCGACAGCGGTTTTCATCATGGCGAACACCTCCAGGACCTGCTACCAGGGTGCGCCTCTTTCCGCGCCCGCGCTCGGTGTGCTGGGGGCCGGTCGCGTGCAGGTCGCGGCAGGTGCGACACGTCCCCTGAACCCTCACGTGCGCGCCCCCGCCGCGGGGATCATGCGTTCTGCGCCGCCACCGGCAGCATCAGCCCCCACGCGCCCGCCCGCACCGTCCACGTCCGCGTCCGCACTGGGCCGCCGACCTGTATGTCCGCCCGGTAGCGGAAGTCCGCGCCGGAGACCGTGACCGCCTTCGCCTCCGCGGTCACCGGTTCGCCGGCCGTCGTCCGGACCACCACGTCCGCCAGGCCCCCCTCACCGCACTGCGGGCTCACCGTCACCGATTCGACCGGCCGGTCCAGATCGTTCAGCAGCAACCCGTCCACCTCGACCCGCAGCCGATGGGTGCGGGGCGGGACGGGCGTGGCCGGCGACGGGGCGGGGCGGACCAGGGTCCGTACGAGAGAGCGGCAGGTGTCCCAGACCGCCGTGACGCCCGTGTGCGCCGCCGCCGTCCCCGGTACCGCGGACAGGGCGGGGATGCGCAGGGCGCCCAGGACGACACCGTCGCTGTCGTCGACCAGCAGGTCGAGCCGGCGCACCACCCCGTCCAGTGCCGCGCGTGCCGCGGCCACCGCGCCCAGGGGCACGCCGAGCGAATGCGCGAGTTCCAGCGCGGCCGCGGCACCCACCGGGACCAGTGAGAGCGCTGCACCGGCCAGCTCCCGTTCCCGGTGCAGGAGGGTCACGGCGCGCAGCAGCGACCGGTCGTCGCCGACGACCACCGGCCGCCTGGTGCCCCGGCGGGACAAGGCCCGCGCGAACTCCTCCGGACTGTCCGGGAGGCAGATCTTGGCGTGCGAACCGGCGCTCAGCACGTCCTTCGCGATCCGGACGGACTCGCCGTCGGTCCGGCGGGCGACCGGGTCGATGACCACCAGCAGCTGGTGCGTACCGTTGCCGGGGGGCTGGGCAGCCGACACCTCGGTCCTTCCTCGGGTAGCATCTTGGTGCAAGAGCCCCTTGCGCTATTGCGCCAGGGGCTTCGTCTATTCCGGGGCAACCGGTTCGACGGTTCAGGCTTCGTCGTACATCGTCGTACGGCATGTACGGCGTTGACGTACGCCCCCTGACCTTGGACATGCCCCGCCCGGAAGGGGTGTACGCCTGTGCCCGCACTTGTGCTGCTCGGTGCTCAGTGGGGTGACGAGGGCAAGGGAAAGGCCACCGACCTCCTCGGTGGATCCGTGGACTATGTGGTGCGTTACCAAGGCGGCAACAATGCCGGCCACACGGTGGTCGTCGGCGACCAGAAGTACGCACTTCATCTCCTCCCCTCCGGAATCCTTTCGCCGGGGTGTACCCCGGTCATCGGTAACGGTGTCGTCGTCGACCCGGCGGTCCTGCTCTCCGAGCTGAGTGGGCTCAACGAGCGCGGCGTGGACACGTCCAAGCTGCTGATCAGCGGCAACGCTCATTTGATCACTCCGTACAACGTCACCGTCGACAAGGTGACGGAACGGTTCCTCGGGAAGCGGAAGATCGGCACGACCGGCCGCGGCATCGGCCCGACGTACGCCGACAAGATCAACCGTGTGGGCATCCGCGTCCAGGACCTGTACGACGAGTCGATCCTGGAGCAGAAGGTCGAGGCGGCCCTGGAGCAGAAGAACCAGCTCCTCGCCAAGGTCTTCAACCGCCGTGCCATCGAGTCCGGCAAGATCGTCGAGGAGATGCTCCAGTACGCGGAGCAGATCAAGCCGTACGTCGCCGACACGACGCTGGTCCTCAACGACGCCATCGACGCGGGCAAGGTCGTCCTCTTCGAGGGCGGTCAGGGCACGCTGCTCGATGTCGACCACGGCACGTACCCCTTCGTCACCTCGTCGAACCCGACCTCGGGCGGCGCCTGCACCGGATCCGGTGTGGGCCCGACGAAGATCAGCCGGGTCATCGGCATCCTCAAGGCATACACCACGCGCGTCGGCGCCGGTCCGTTCCCGACGGAGCTGCTGGACGAGGACGGCGAGGCGCTGCGCCGGATCGGTGGCGAGCGCGGTGTCACCACCGGCCGCGACCGCCGCTGCGGCTGGTTCGACGCGGTGATCGCACGGTACGCGACCCGGGTCAACGGTCTCACCGACTTCTTCCTCACCAAGCTGGACGTGCTGACCGGCTGGGAGCAGATCCCGGTGTGCGTCGCGTACGAGATCGACGGCAAGCGCGTCGAGGAGCTCCCGTACAGCCAGACCGACTTCCACCACGCGAAGCCGGTCTACGAGATGCTGCCGGGCTGGTCCGAGGACATCACGAAGGCCAAGACCTTCGCTGATCTGCCGAAGAACGCGCAGGCGTACGTGAAGGCGCTGGAGGACATGTCCGGCGCCCCGATCTCCGCGATCGGTGTCGGCCCCGGCCGCACCGAGACCATCGAGATCAACTCCTTCCTGTAGGACGGGACAACGCGGAGGGGGCCGGGGCGGCTGCCGAGCCCCGGCCCCCTCCGCGCGTTCACTCCTCCCCGCAGATCCGCAGCCCCTTCGGCGACGCGCACGGCAGATGCCCGTGCGTACGGATCACGTCCTGGCCGTTGCCGCGGCTGAGGTAGCCCAGGAAGCTGGAGGCCAGGGAGTCGGCGGGCGGCTGGCCGTATGTGTAGGCGTACTCGATCTCCCGGTACGGGTAGCTGCTGGAGCCGATCGTGTCGACGGACGGGACGGTGGAATCGATGGCGAGCTGGTGCGCCCCCTTCAGCGCGGTTCCGGAGCGCAGCTCGCTGTAGCCGATCGCGCCGTCGAGCCGGCCGACGGTGGCCAGGACCTGGTCGGTGGAGTCGAGTTCGCAGCGGACGACCCGCGCTGCGGCGTCGTCCTTGGTGGCACAGTCGCGGGACGACTGGGCGGGTTCGTTGTGGCCGAGGACGCGGCGCTGGAAGACCTCGCGGGTCCCGGAGTTGGCGTCCCTGCTGACCAGGAGGACGGGCAGGTCGGGTCCGCCGAGCGCCTTCCAGTTGCGGATGTCGCCCCGGTAGATCTTCCGGATGGTGGCCAGCGTCAGGTTCTTCACCGGGACCCGGTCGTTGACGACGAGGTGGAAGAGCGAGACGGCGACCCGGTTCTCGCGCAGCTGGGGGAAGCCGTCCGGCTTGGGGCCGTCGGAGAGGGCGATCAGTGCGGGTGAGCCCGACTTCCCGGCCTTGGCTCCCCGGTCGGCGAGCTCCCGTATCCCGGCGTTGCTGCCGTGCGCGTCCACGGTGACGGTGGAGCCCTCGCACTCCTTCTCGTACTTCTTCGCAAGCTCCTGTACGACCGGCGCGAAGGCGGTGGAACCGGTCACCGTCAGGCTGCCGCGGGCGCAGCCGATCGGGGGCGGGGTGTCGTCGCGTATCAGGATGATCGAGGCCAGGGTGATGACGCAGACGGTCAGGGCCACGGTGATGAGCCGGGCGGCCCGGCCGAACATCGGGGGCTTCTCGTCGGGGCGGACGGCGGTGTTGGGTGTCACCTCGCCGTCCCGGATGCCGCCGGTGATCCTGATGGGGCTGCCCACGTGCGAGCCGGTGAGCAGCACCAGCAGCTTGAAATGCTCGCCCCGGTTGAGCGGTACGCGCGGCAGCCGGATGAGCGGGCCGCTGTGGCGCATCCCGCCCGCCGGGGTGAAGTGCTCCATCAGATGGTCGGCGCCCGGTGCCTGGGTGACCGCGATGCCTCGGACGGTGCGGCCGGTGAATTCGGCGGTCAGCCCGTGCAGTTCGCGGCCGGTGTAGTCGTTGTCGGCTATGGACTGCGAGCCGTCGTTCTCGATGCGCAGCAGGACGAGTGTGGCATCGGCCATGTCGGGCGTCTCGCTGAAGAGCCCGAGCCGCACATTGGCCCGGCCCTCGCTGACGTCGCTGCCGATCGGGGTGTCCATCTGGACCCGGTAGCCGATGCGCTTGCGGCGGGGTACGCGGCGCTCGTACCAGAGCACTCCGATGGAGGCCAGGACACCGAGCACGGCGGTGCACACGGCCACGATGTTCTCGGCGCTGAACCACTGCATGGCTTCCTCGCCCTTCCGGTCTCCCGTTTGGGTCACCGTACGGGCCCGGCAAGGGAGTTGGCGGCGAAGGGTGGATCCTGACAGCAGCAGTTCGCCCCGCGTTCGCCCGGCGGACGGGGAGAAGCGGCCCGGCCGATCCTGCCGACCGGTCGATCAGTTCGGTGTCCCGCATGCCGGCCGGGTGCGAAGCTGATCCACAGGCTGTGCACACCCGGTGCCGCTGGACGGGCGACCGCTACGAAGGCGGGGCCTTTCTCCGTCGGACCGGACGGCCTCCGACGCCAGAGGGCGCCACTGACAATCGACCGAGGTCCGGCGGCGCGCGGCCGACGACAGCCACCACCCCCGTGGGTCGCTGCCGTCGTTCACCCCGCCGTCCCTCGACGCCTCTGTGCCCGCGGACATCACCCGACATCCCCCGACATCCATGCCGTCCGCGGAACACGTTCGGACTGTAGGTCGGTGAGTACCCGACAGTAAGATTCAATTCGCACGGTGTGGGCACCGCGGGGGTAACAGTCCGCACAGTCAGACCGGCGACCGGTACTTTGCACTCCGGTTTTCTCCACAACTGGGGACAGAAGCAGGGACGGACAGGTACGAGTACGGAGCGGAGGGCCTGTGCGAGCGCAGGAACGGGCCGACGACGTACTGCGGATGCACCGCCTGGCCCGCGCCGGTGGCGTGCAGGAACTGCTGCGCTGGCTGTCGGGACGCACCGACGGCTGGGCCGGACTGATCCACGACGACGGAACCGTCCTCCACGCCGTGGCGCGGACCCCGGACCGCACGAGCGCCGCGGCCGTCACGCTCGCCTCCGACGGTGCAAGGGAACTGACGGCCCGCGGCGCACGCTCCTTCACTCTCGACCGTGGCCCGGACACCGCTCTGCTGCTCCCCCTCGACGGCCCGCTCGATACCGGTGACGCCCGCGTCCCGGTCCTCGCCGTCGTCACGCGCCGTCCGTTGCCGGACGGGCTGGCCACGCTCCTCGCCGACGCGGTGATGCCGCTGGCCATGTGCTGGGCCGTCGATTCGGTCGAACGCAAACGCCGCCGCGTCGACCTCGCGGAGTCCCGCGGCCGGGAAGCGGTGCTGCATCTGCTGATGACCGGCCAGCTCTCCATCGCCCACCAGGTCGCGGGTGCCCTGAAGCCCAGGCTGCCGGACCCCGTCCAGGTGTGCGTGGTGGAGTGCCCGGGCGGGCGGCGGGACGAGGTGGCGAAGGTCTGCACGGATCTCTCCGGCGGACGGTCCTGGATCGTGCGGTGTCCGGTGTACGCACGCCACTTGATCCTCGTCGTGCCGGCCGGCCCGGGCGGGACCGAGCCGGGACTCGGCCGCGAAGTCGCCGTCGTGGTGGACGACTGCGTGGTCGGCGTGAGTGAGGAGGTTCCGCTCAGCGACACGGCGACCGGATACCGGCAGGCGTTCCATGCCCTGGCGGTCGCCCGCGGACTGCCGGTCCGCCACGCCCGGTTCGGCTCGGCACCGGAACCGGCGCTGCTCGTCGGCGCCGAGGGCGCACAGTGGGCCGACGCCCTGCTGGCGCCGCTCCTCACCTACCTGCCCCGGCGCAGCCAGGACCCCGGCAGTCAGGAACTGGCGGCGACGCTGGGTTCGTGGCTCGCTTTCTCGTCCCATGCGACCAAGCATCTGAAGATCCACCGCAACACCCTGTCCGCACGGCTGCGGTTGATCGGCGAACTGCTCGGACGCGACCTCAACCGGCTCGCCGACCAGGCCGCACTCGACCTGGCGCTGCGGATCCGCGCTACACCCGCCCGCGCACCCCGTCCTGCCGAGCCCGTGAAGGGGGCCCGCTCCCTGGACGAGATCCTGCGCCGCCCCGACGTTCGGGAGTGGGCGGCCCAGCAACTGCAACCGCTCCGCCGTAACGGTGGAGCGGCCGAGGCGACAGTCCGGTCCTGGCTGGAGTGTGAGGCCCAACTGGCGCCGACAGCGGCGGCGTTGGGAATCTCCGTGCCGGGCGCCCGCAAGCGTCTCACCCGGCTCGAAGCGGCACTTCAACGCTCACTGCTCCAGACACCCAGTGCGCGGTACGAGTTGTGGCTGGCTTTCCGGGCTCTGGACGTTGCGGGTGTCACCGACGCAGCGTGAGTTTCACTCCCGGGGGTGAACTCATCCAGTCATCGCAGAAAATTCCGGGCGTGGAAATGCAGTGCACCTGAAATGAAAAGCAGCAGGTGGGGGGTGGTGTGGAGCGGACGCTCCGCTGTCCCCAACTGCAGCTCTGGCCAACGCTTTTGGCATTTGCTCCGGTGACGGTGTGTGGCATTACATTCGCGGCAGAACGTCAGACATGAGAATGCCCCCGCGGTGCAGCAACACCCGGGGGCTCGACACCAGGAGAAAACAGCTCCGGATGCGCATTTACCGTACAACGCCGACGCGTTCCTTCTCCACTTTCGGCAACGCGCTGCTGCGTGACCGTTCGATCTCGTGGTGCGCCGCAGGCGTACTGGTGTACCTCCTCAGTCTCCCGAACGGCGCCCGTGCCTCGATCCGGGCGCTCGCCGAACAGCGCAAGGAGGGGCGTACGCGCATCGCCGACGCCCTGCGTGAGCTGGAGGATTCCGGCTATCTGCGTCGGCTGCTCCGCCGGGACCCGGCGTCGGGTGAGCTGCGGACGGTGTACGAAGTTTTCGATACCCCGCATGCCGAACCCCCGGAAGAAGTTGGCCGAAATCAGGCCCCCGGTGAATCGGGCGACAGTGATGCGGGCCCGCTCCCCGAGGGAGAAAAGACGGGGGAACAAGAACCTCCCTCCCCGGTGCGTAAGGAACCGAAGGAGCGCAGAAGCGTCCGGCGGCTGCCCCGCCTCTCCGTGCCCGAACAGCTCAGGTCCGCCACGGAGCTGCTGCTCTCGCTCGGCCGCCGTGACCCCCGGCTCACGCTCGGCACCGCAGAGGCCGTGCGGCTGGCGCCCCGGGTCGAGGAGTGGCGGGCGGCCGGGGCGACCGACGCCCAGGTGCGGGAGGCGCTGACCAGCGGCCTGCCCACGCCCGTGCTGACGGCGCCGGGCCTGATCGGCGACCGGCTGACCCGCAAGATGCCCGTTCGGCCCGAACCCCCTGCGCCGCCCGCGCCGCGCGCCGAGTGCCCGGAGTGCGGAGTGCCGGTGGTGGACTCGGCGGCCTGCCGAGTCTGTGCGCCGCCCTCGGTGAATCCCGCACATGCCCGGTTCCGGGATGCCGCCGAACGGGGACGGGCCAAGGTCCGGGCCGCCCTGGTCACTTTCGCCGAGGCTCCGGCCACTTAGAACTTCCGGCCGGGAACAGGGCCGGGTAAGCCCAAGAGAAAGTGCGACACGCCTATAAGCGGACATGCCGCTTGTCAGGACTATTCGGCTGCCCGGCAAGCGTTGGCGGGGATGAAAGTGCGCGCAGGGCCAGATGCCGGCCGGAGCGCCGCTCGGCTGAATCCTTCAGCCGGTCTTCGTGTACGTGACCTTCTCGCCCGTGTCCGGGTTCTCGCGGCGCAGAGTGCCGTCCGGCAACAGCGTCAGCGTGGTGGCCTTGCCGGGGGTGCAGGACGATATGGGTTCGCCGAGCGTGATCGTGGAGGGTCCGATGTGGACCGGTCCGTCGGGGGACGGCTCGTCGGTCAGGTCCGCCTGGAAGACGCAGTGGTAGGTGCCGCCGGTGTCGATCGGGCCCTCCGCGGTGAGGGTGAGGACGCTCTGGCCGACCTTGCCCTGCTGGATGACGAGTTCGCGGGTGGAGTGACCGGAGGGGTTGTCGATGCTTCCGGACCAGGTGCCGAGGTAGCCCTCGGGGATGGAGCCGTCGCCGTTCTTCTCCTTGTCGGAGGGGGAGTCCGACGGTTCCTCGGACGCGGACGGGCTGGGCGAACTGCTCGGGGAAGCGCTGGACTTCGTGCCGTTGTCGGTCATGAGCGCGTACACCGAACCGCCCGCACCGATCGCGACGAGCACGGCGACCACGATGAGAGCGACGGTCGAACCCGCCGTGCGGCGTGCGGGTTCGGGCTGTGGGGCGGGGGCGGGATAGAGGGGGCCGTATGGAGGTGTGGAGCCGAAGCCGGGGTGCTGCGGTGGCTGCTGCTGCGGATATCCGTAGCCGTACGGCTGTCCCTGACCGGGGTGCGGCTGGGCGGGCAACCGCGGGTAGCCGTAGGCGAGGGCCGGGCCCGGTACGGGGGTTGAGGTGCCGATCACCGTGGGTATCGGATGGACCCCGCCGGGTGCTTGCGGGGCGGGCGGCTGCGGTGCGGGAGGCTGCAGGGCGGGAGGCTGCGGGGCGGGCGGTTCCGCCGCCGCGGGCACCGCCTCCGGGCCGGGCGGGTCAGCCGGTTCCGCAGGCTGTTCCGGTTGTTCCGGCTCCTCCGGGTCCTCCGAGTCCAGCAACTCCACCGCGTGACGGCCCAGTTGGGCGAGGAGCGCGCCCGGCAGCCACGGTTCGGCGGGCTCGTCCTCCGCCAGCCGCTCCAGGATCGCGTCCGTCGTCGGCCTGGCGGCCGGGTCCTTGAGGAGGCAGTCCCGGACGAGGTCGACCAGATCCACCGGGACGCCGGTCAGGTCCGGGTCTTCCTGTGCGATCCGGAACATCAGCGCATGGACCTCGTTGTCCGCCCCGCCGAACGGAAGCCTGCCCGTCGCCGCGTACGCCAGCACCGAGCCGAGGCAGAACACATCGCACGCCGCGGTCACCCGCTCGCCCCGCACCTGCTCCGGCGCCATGAAACCGGGCGAACCGACCAGCGCCCCGGTGCGGGTGAGACCCCCGTCGGTGACGGTGTCCAGTGCCCGGGCTATGCCGAAGTCGATGACCCGCGGACCGTCGATCGTCAGCAGAATGTTGGACGGCTTGAGGTCGCGGTGGATCAGCCCGGCGGAGTGGATGGCCTGGAGCGCGCGGGTCAGCCCGGCACCCAGGATGTGGACCGAGCGCTCGGGCAGCGGACCGAAGGCCCCGGAGGCCGGTCCCACCGGTGCACCCGCGCGCCCGGAGACGGTGACCTGGAGGGACGGCCCGGCGATGTATCCGGTCGCGACCCACGGCACGGCGGCCTCGGTGTCGGCGTCCAGCACGGGGGCCGTCCACGTCGAGCCGACCTGGCGTGCGGCCTGCACCTCCTGGCGGAACCGGTCGCGGAACTCCTGCTGCTCGGCGAGCTCCCGGCGTACCAGCTTGATCGCGACGGTACGGCCCCGATCGGACCGGGCCAGATAGACCTGCCCCATGCCGCCCGCGCCGAGCCGCCCCAGCAGGCGGTACGTGCCGATGCGTTGCGGGTCGGCGGATCCGAGCTGTTCCATGGTGTGCGACCTCCCCCGTGCGGCGACACGCCGGACGGGTCGAGAATAGCCGCGCACGTCACGCCCCAGCAGTCCGGCCGGGCGCCGGTTTCGTCCGCTGCCGGCTGCGTCCCTCACGCGCCGGACGGGCCGGGTTCATCCGCTGGACAGGACGGGGTTCACGCGCTGGGCCGAGTGGGTTGTGCGCCGGTCACCGCGTCGACTGCAACCGACAGCCGTTCCAGCGCCCGCACCGTATCCCCCCGTGCCGACCCGACACCCTGCCCACCAAACCGCCCCACGCCATACAGGTTGGCCATGTCGAGCCGCTCGCCGCACGACCTACGCTCGGCCGCATGACCCCTCATGCCTCCCATGCCTCCCACGCTCCGCAGGTCGACTCCGCGGCCGGTGCGGCCGTGAAGGCCGCCGACCGTGCGCACGTGTTCCACTCCTGGTCCGCCCAGGGCCTGATCGACCCGCTCGCCGTCGCCGGCGCCGAGGGCGCGTACTTCTGGGACTACGACGGCAACCGCTACCTGGACTTCACCAGCGGCCTCGTCTACACCAACATCGGCTACCAGCACCCCACCGTCGTCGCCGCGATCCAGGAGCAGGCGGGCAAGCTCGCCACCTTCGCTCCCGCGTTCGCGATCGAGGCCCGCTCCGAGGCCGCACGCCTCATCGCCGAGCGGACCCCCGGCGACCTGGACAAGATCTTCTTCACCAACGGCGGCGCCGAGGCCGTCGAGAACGCCGTCCGGATGGCCCGGCTGCACACCGGCCGTACGAAGGTGCTCTCCGCCTACCGTTCGTACCATGGTGCCACCTCCACCGCGATTAACCTGACCGGGGACCCGCGCCGCTGGCCGTCCGACAACGGTTCCGCAGGTGTCGTACGGTTCTGGGCGCCGTTCCTCTACCGCTCGCCGTTCTACGCCGAGACCGAGGCCGAGGAGTGCGCCCGCGCCCTCCAGCACCTGGAGGACACCCTCGCCTTCGAGGGGCCCGCGACCATCGCGGCGATCATCCTGGAGACGATCCCCGGCACGGCGGGCATCATGACGCCGCCGCCCGGCTACCTCGCGGGCGTCCGCGAGATCTGTGACCGGTACGGCATCGTCTTCATCCTCGACGAGGTGATGGCCGGCTTCGGGCGTACCGGCACGTGGTTCGCCGCCGAGCACTTCGACGTCACACCCGACCTGATGACCTTCGCCAAGGGCGTCAACTCCGGTTACGTACCGCTCGGCGGTGTCGCGATCTCCGCGGAGATCGCCGCCACCTTCGAGACCCGCCCCTACCCGGGCGGACTCACGTACTCCGGTCACCCGCTGGCCTGCGCCGCGGCCGTTGCCACCATTGGTGTCATGGAGGACGAGAAGGTCGTCGAGAACGCCGCCCGCATCGGCGAGACCGTCCTCGGCCCCGGCCTGCGTGAGCTCGCCGAGCGCCACCCGTCGGTCGGCGAGGTGCGCGGTCTCGGCGCGTTCTGGGCGCTGGACCTGGTCCGCAACAAGGAGACCAGGGAGCCGCTGGTCCCGTACAACGCCGCCGGCGAGGCCAATGCGCCGATGGCGGCGTTCGGCGCGGCCTGCAAGAAGAACGGCCTGTGGCCCTTCATCAACATGAACCGCACCCACGCCGTTCCGGCCTGCAACGTCACCGAGGCCGAGGCCAAGGAGGGGCTGGCGGCTCTGGACGTGGCGCTGTCCGTCGCGGACGAGCACACCGTCTGACACGCTCCCGCCCGCATTTCGCGGGCCGCCCGCATGGCGTCCCTCCCCCGTGCCCGGATCCGGGCACACCGGCCCTGGCTTAAGGTGGCCCGAAGCCGAAAAGGGAGGGTCGTCATGCGCGCGAGTGGAACTGTGACCCGCAGTACGCTCCGGCAGCAGATCGCGGACGCGCTGCGTGACGAGGTGCTCGCCGGGCGTTTGCAGCAGGGGCGGGAGTTCACCGTCAAGCAGATCGCCGAGCAGTACGGAGTCTCCGCGACGCCCGTCCGCGAGGCGCTCTTCGATCTCTCCGCGCAGGGCCTGCTCGAATCCGACCAGCACCGCGGGTTCCGGGTGTACGAGTTCACCGTGGCCGACTACCGGGCGATCGTCGAGGCCCGCACCCTGGTCGTCAACGGAGTCATCCGCAGCATCTTCGACGGGCCGGTCCGCCCGAAGGGTGCGCAGTCGGCGAAGTGCCGCGACGCGCTGGTCTCCGTGCGCCGTCGGGCCGAGGAGGCCGCACGGGCGGCGCGGGGCGGAGACCTCGACATCCTCATCGGGTACGACCTGCGCTTCTGGCGTGAGCTGGGCGCGTTCGTCGGCAACACGTACATCACCGACTTCCTGCACCGGCTGCGCATCCAGGCCTGGGTGTTCGCCGTGCCGTACCTCCGCAGCGACGGGGATGTGTGCGACTGGCTCTGGAGCGGCCACCCGGACCTGGTCGCGGCGATCACGCTCGGGGACCGCGACGCGGTGCGCGCGGTGATCGACGGCCACAACGCCCATGCGCTGAGCTGGGCGGAGCGGCTCGCGGCCGGCGACCCGCCGCATCCGGGGCACAGCGGCTGACGGTCCGGCAGCGAGGTGTTCCGCAGCCGGACATGAAGGACCACTGTGCGCGGCGGCCCCCTCGCATTACGCTGTCCCGACCATCGCGCGAACCGCGCGAGATCCTGTGGGAGAGCGAGACTTCGTGGCCTGTGACCTGTGGCTGGTCCCCCTCGTCGATGTGCTGTGCCAAAGCCCCGACAACCCGTTCGCCGAAGAGATAGCCGTCTACGACAACGCGCTGGGCGAGGCCGGACTCCCGGCCGTACCCGTCTACGCCTACATGCCGGGTCTGACCGGCGATGTGGCCCCGGTCGCGGCCTTCGACTACGACGCACTGCACTTCCTGCGCCGCGCCTATCTGCTGCAGCTGAGCGGTCTCGCCGTCACACCGGTCGACGAACTGGGCGGCGACTACGAGCAGTTGCTGGAAATGTTCGAGTCGACGGCGCGTCAATCCCACCTGGTCTGGCACTACGACCATGCGGGGGCGTACGTCCCCGTGGACTTCCCCTCCCCGCTCTCCAACGACCAGCTGCTGGAGGGCGGCGGCCCGCTCGGCTCGGCGCACGGGCTGCTGCGGGAGCTGGAGTACGTCGCTCCGGCCATCGGTATCGACCCGGCGAACCCCCCGGCCGCCCCGCTGCCGCCCATCGCGCCGACCTCGCTGGAGGAGCCGGCGAGCCCGATTCCGTACGACGACAGCCTGTTCGCCCGGGAGCGGCACGTCTGGCTGGGCCTGCACGCGGCGGCGACCCGCAGCCTCGCCCAAGGCTCCATGATCATCTTCAGCTGACGCGGCGGCCCGGACCGCCGAGGTCACCGCCCACCGGAGTCACCGCCCACCGGGACCACCGTCACCGGGGTGACTCCGGTGGTCGCTGCCGCGGCATGTTCGGCCGGGTCACCGACTGCATCGGAAGCCGCCCCTGCGCCGCCCCCGGCTCCGTGCGCCCGCCGATCCCGCTCCCCGAGACCAGTGCCTGCATCCCCATCGGCGCAGGCCCGGCCCGGAATTCCACCATCCAGTCCGCGGTCTCGGACCGTACGAGATCCGTGATGTCCTCCGAGAACCGCCGCAGCACCCCCAGGCACCGCTCGGCCGCCTCGCTCGCCGTCCCCTCAGTTGGCCCGAGCACCTCCCGTACGCACTCCGACGCCCAGTCGAACTGCAGCACTTGAAGCCGTCGCTGCACGGCCTGCGCCGTGGCGAGGTTCCTTATCCAGCCGGAGGTCAGGCCGAAGTACCGGTCGCAGGCCATGCAGGCGGCTCCCAGCAGCAGCGAGAGATAGCCCCAGCCGGCCGCCCCGTGCAGCGCGCCCGTCAGATCGAGCAGCGGCAGCGCCGCGCCCGCGACCGCCCCGGCCGCCGTGCCGATCCGCAGCGCCCTGGCGCCGAGCCGCTTCCACACCCGGTCGTTCAGATACCAGCCGGCGGTGCGCAGTGCCTCGGCCTCGACCCAGCGGTACAGCTCGTCGAGGCGTTCCGCGGGTTCGCCCCAGTCGCCGAGCGGGAACGGCTGTCCGGTCAGATCCCGGCCCCGCGCACGGAAGCCGGAGCGCGGCTCCGAGCCCGGCCCGGAGCCCGGGTCCGAGCCCGGCGGAACGGCCGAACCGGGCGCGCCGGACTCGTTGCGGGGCGCCCTCTCGGGCTGCATCTCCGGCTGACTCACCGGGGCACTCCTCTGCACTCTGCGTTTTCGACGTTTCGGACGCGCGTATGGGACACGTGCATGCGACGACCGGCGGACCTTCGGTGTGGCCGCCTGTCCCGCTTGCGTAACCCTGCGTGACGGACGACGCACGTGTGCGTATTGATATGCATGCCCTTCCTACCGCCGAATGGTGGGCCGTGGGGCCGAAATCGCGGTATTCCCGGGTGTGCATGCCCTGTGATCAGGTATAGGAGTCTTGCCGTGGTTGATTGGATTTCACCCGAAAGGGTTGCTCGGCAGTGGGTGGGGCGCGGTTCCCGGTGACCACGTAGGCTCGGCATACCAAAACATTTGTCGTCGAAATGCCAGGAGTGACCGTGATTCCCGGTGGTGGGCAGCCCAATATGCAGCAGTTGCTGCAGCAGGCCCAGAAGATGCAGCAGGACCTCGCCCAGGCCCAGGAGGAGCTGGCCAGGACCGAGGTCGACGGTCAGGCGGGTGGCGGTCTGGTGAAGGCGACCGTCACCGGCTCCGGCGAACTCCGCAGCCTCGTGATCGACCCCAAGGCGGTCGACCCCGAGGACACCGAGACGCTCGCGGACCTCGTCGTCGCCGCAGTCCAGGCGGCGACCGAGAACGCGCAGGCGCTTCAGCAGCAGAAGCTGGGCCCGCTGGCCCAAGGGCTGGGCGGCATGCCCGGCCTTCCCTTCTGATCCGCCCGCACAGCAACTACCGTACGTACCACGACAACAACAGCAGTAGCAGTCGAGGCACTCAGCTCAGGAAGGCGTTCCGTTGTACGAAGGCGTGGTTCAGGACCTCATCGACGAACTGGGCAGGCTGCCCGGCGTCGGTCCCAAGAGCGCGCAGCGGATCGCCTTCCACATCCTGCAGGCCGAGCCCACCGACGTGCGCCGTCTCGCCCAGGCCCTTCTGGAGGTCAAGGACAAGGTCCGGTTCTGCTCGGTGTGCGGCAATGTCGCGCAGGAGGAGCAGTGCGGGATCTGCCGCGACGCACGCCGCGACCAGACGGTGATCTGTGTGGTCGAGGAGCCGAAGGACGTCGTGGCGATCGAGCGGACCCGTGAGTTCCGGGGCCGCTACCACGTGCTCGGCGGGGCGATCAGCCCGATCGAGGGCGTCGGCCCGGACGATCTGCGCATACGCGAGCTGCTGGCGAGGCTCGCCGACGGCTCGGTCACGGAGCTGATCCTGGCCACCGACCCCAACCTGGAGGGCGAGGCCACCGCGACCTACCTGGCGCGGATGATCAAGCCCATGGGGCTGCGGGTGACGCGGCTGGCCAGCGGGCTGCCGGTGGGCGGTGACCTGGAGTACGCGGACGAGGTCACCCTGGGCCGCGCCTTCGAGGGGAGGCGCTTGCTGGATGTCTGACCTCACCCCGTACGACACCTGCACCACGGCCGGGATCCTCGCGGACGAAACCTTGACGTCTCACGGCGGCTTTACGTTCAGCGGCGTTATGTTCTACTCACCGTTCGCGACCGTGCCCACGGGAGGTCCCCTCGATGTCTGACGCCACGCTGAATTCCGTCACGCAGGACCCGGACGACTTCGCCGTCCAGATCGCGGACCAGATCAAGACGTTCATCGTCGCGGTCACCGAGGTTTCCAAGGTCGACGAGCCGGAGCAGGCCGTCCCGACCCTGCTCCTCCAGGTCTCCCAGCTGCTCCTCGCGGGCGGCCGGCTCGGCGCGTACGAGGACGTCCTCCCGGACGAGCGCTACGAGCCGGACCTGGGTGCCGAACCGGACGCTGACGGCCTGCGCGAGCGGTTCGCGGCCCTTCTCGAACCGATCGACGTCTACTCCGAGGTGTTCGATCCCTACGAGCCCCGCAAGGCCCCGGTCCCGGCCCGTATCTCCGACGACCTGGCCGATCTGGTCACGGACCTGCGTCATGGCCTGGCCCACTACGAAGAGGACCGCGCCACCGAGGCGCTGTGGTGGTGGCAGTTCTCCTACTTCTCCAACTGGGGCTCCACCGCCTCCGCCACCCTGCGCGCCCTCCAGTCCCTGGTCGCCCACATCCGCCTGAACCAGCCCCTCCAGGAACTGGACGGGCTGGACACGGACTCGGAGACCGTCGACGACGACCTGGCCGAGGAGGCGGGCCGGGTCATGGCCGAGGAGATCGCGGGACCGCTCGGACTGCGCCCGGTGAAGTAACCGTCCGGGACGTAGCCGTCCGGGACGTAGCCGTCCGGGACGTAGCCGTCCGGCCGGGAGTGGCCCCGGGGTGCCGGGGCCCCCGTCACCCTCCGTCGCGGCATACACCGGCCGCCCGCATGTGGCGCGGCTGTGCGCCGTTGTCTGTGCGGGACACCCGCCACGGCTCGTCCGCGCCCTGGTGGGTGCCGTTCACCGGGATGCCCGGGGCCGAGCAGCCGACGATCTCCGTCCACGGGTTGGCGCCCGCGTGGATCGGCGTGCCCGCGTGGGGAGCTGAGCAGGTGCCGCCCGCATGGGCCGGGGCGGCGGCCAGGAGTACGGAGACGAGGGCGAGAAGCAGCCGGAGGGTGCGGAGCGGGAGGGGTTTCCGGGGGCGGTCCGTGGGGTTCCGGTTCACTCTGGAGGGGACGGACCCGGAGATCGTGGACCTTGCCCGGTGTGGGCTGAGCCACATGCGGGCGTGGTGCCGGGATCACTGGGCAGCAGACCCGTACGAGCAGTCCGGGTGACGCGCCGATGATCACGTGGTGAGCGGGACATCTCACGATGTGATATCAACGGGGCGATTCCGGACTGCTCGTTAAACTGAGTCGACCGCAGTAATGGACTGAGCGAGGAGCGCACGTGGGCCTTGTCGTGCAGAAGTACGGAGGCTCCTCCGTAGCCGATGCCGAAGGCATCAAGCGTGTCGCCAAGCGAGTCGTCGATGCCAAGAGGAACGGCAACCAGGTGGTTGTCGTGGTGTCAGCGATGGGCGACACGACGGACGAGTTGATCGATCTCGCCGAGCAGGTGTCACCGATGCCTGCCGGGCGTGAGTTCGACATGCTGCTGACCGCCGGAGAGCGGATCTCCATGGCCCTGCTGGCGATGGCGATCAAAAACCTGGGCCACGAGGCCCAGTCGTTCACGGGCAGCCAGGCCGGCGTCATCACCGACTCGGTCCACAACAAAGCGCGCATCATCGATGTCACGCCGGGCCGTATCCGGACCTCGATCGACGAGGGCAACATCGCCATCGTCGCCGGGTTCCAGGGGGTGAGCCAGGAAGGCAAGAACATCACCACCCTCGGCCGCGGCGGGTCCGACACCACCGCCGTCGCACTCGCGGCCGCGCTGGACGCCGAGGTCTGTGAGATCTACACCGATGTGGACGGTGTCTTCACCGCCGACCCGCGGGTCGTGAAGAAGGCCCGGAAGATCGACTGGATCTCCTTCGAGGACATGCTGGAGCTGGCCGCGTCCGGCTCCAAGGTGCTGCTGCACCGGTGCGTGGAATACGCACGCCGCTACAACATCCCGATCCACGTCCGCTCGTCCTTCTCCGGACTGCGCGGCACCTGGGTCAGCAACGAGCCGCAAGGGGACCAGAAGGTGGAGCACGCGATCATCTCCGGAGTCGCCCATGACGTCTCCGAAGCCAAGATCACGGTCGTCGGCGTGCCCGACAAGCCGGGCGAGGCCGCAGCGATCTTCCGCACCATCGCGAACGCGGAAATCAACATCGACATGGTGGTGCAGAACGTTTCCGCCGCGTCGACCGGTCTGACCGACATCTCGTTCACGCTGCCGAAGGCCGAGGGCCGCAAGGCCATCGACGCCCTGGAGCGCAACCGAGGCACGATCGGCTTCGAGTCGCTGCGCTACGACGACCAGATCGCGAAGATCTCCCTGGTCGGCGCGGGTATGAAGACGAACCCCGGGGTCACCGCGGCCTTCTTCGAGGCGCTGTCCGACGCCGGTGTGAACATTGAGCTGATCTCGACGTCCGAGATCCGCATCTCGGTGGTCACCCGTGCCGACGATGTCATCGAGGCCGTGCGCGCCGTGCACACCGCCTTCGGCCTCGACAGCGACTCCGACGAGGCCGTCGTCTACGGGGGCACCGGCCGATGACGCCTCGCCGCCCTTCGCTCGCGGTCGTCGGAGCGACCGGGGCGATCGGCGGCGTCGTGCTCCAGATCCTTTCGCAGCACGCGGACGTCTGGGGCGATGTGACGCTGATCGCCTCGCCGCGCTCGGCCGGCCGCAAGCTGGTCGTACGCGGCGCGGAGACCGAAGTCCTCGAACTCACCGAGGACGTGTTCGACGACGTGGACGTGGCCCTCTTCCTGGTGCCCGACGACGTGTCCGCACGCTGGGCACCGATCGCCGCGTCCAAGGGTGTCGTCGTCGTCGACGACTCGGCGGCGTACCGGCTGGACGCGGACGTGCCGCTGGTGGTGCCCGAGATCAACCCCCATGCCGCACGGATCAGGCCGCGCGGCATCATCGCGAGCCCCAACTGCACCACGTTGTCGCTGATCGTCGCCGTCGGTGCGCTGCATGCCGAATTCGGGCTGCGGGAGCTCGTCGTCTCCTCGTACCAGGCAGTGAGCGGCGCGGGCCGCGACGGCGTCGTGGCGCTGCGCGAGCAGCTGTCGATGGTCGCGGGCACGGAACTGGGCACCAAGCCCGGGGACGTACGCCGCGCCCTCGGGGACGCCGAGGACTCGCCGTTCGCCGCGCCGGTGGCGCTCAACGTCGTGCCGTGGGCCGGGACCGACGCCGGGGACGGCTGGTCGTCCGAGGAACTGGCCATCCGCGACGAATGCCGCAAGATCCTCGACCTGCCGGGCCTGCGGGTCGCGGCGACCTGCGTGTACGTACCCGTCGTCGCGACACACTCCATGTCCGTGCACGCCCGCTTCGAGAACGAGGTCGCGGTCGACCGGGCGCACGAGATCCTGGCGACCGCGCCGAGCGTCGTCCTCTTCGACAGCCCGGCATCCGGCGACTTCCCGACGCCGTCCGACGTCGTGGGCACCGACCCTGCCTGGGTGGGCCGGGTGCGGCGGTCGCTGGACGATCCGCGCGCCCTGGAGCTGTTCGTCTGTGCCGACAACCTCCGCAAGGGGGCGGCACTGAACGTGGCGCAGATCGCCGAAGCGGTGGCCGCAGAATTCCCCCGGACCTGATCCGACCGTTTCTGTACGCTCTGTGAACAACCTGTGAGCAAGTTGCCGGTCAGAACCTCTTGAGCTGGGGCCTTGCGGTGCCCGACGATGACCTTTGGTGTTCTGGAACCGGCGGCCGGGGAGCGCGCGTCTCTGCGGTCACTTCTTGCGCGGCGGGGCGCGAAATCGTGGCATTCGGGGAAGAGCAGGTACGTATGAGGGCATGTCGCACAGCGCCAAACATGGTGCCGTACGCGTACAACCCTGACGGGGGGAAACGTGTCCAACAGGCGTGGCAGAGGTTCTCGACATCACAGTGGTGGGCCCGTTGCGGGGCGCTTCAGTGCGTCCGCTCCGGAGGCCCCGCGCACCCGGCGGTATGCCGGTGATTGCGCCCATGCCCGCTGCGCGCCCCACCCAGCTCCCGTCGCAGCGCGAAGGCGCTGAGTGCAGCGTGGCAGCCGGAACCACTGTTGACCACCTCACCGAGACCTACCGCGCCCACTACCGTTCGCTGCTCGGCCTCGCGGCCCTGCTGCTGGACGACACCGCGTCATGTGAAGACGTGGTGCAGGAGGCGTTCATCCGCGTGCACTCGGCGCGCAGCCGGGTACGTGAGCCCGAGAAGACACTCGCGTACCTGCGCCAGACGGTCGTCAACCTGTCGCGCTCCGCGCTGCGCCGACGCATCCTCGGGCTGAAGCTGCTCTCCAAGCCGATGCCCGACATGGCGAGCGCTGAGGAGGGCGCGTACGACCAGCTGGAGCGGGACGCGCTGATCAAAGCGATGCGGGGGCTGCAACGGCGCCAGCGAGAGGTACTGGTGCTGCGCTACTTCGCGGACATGACCGAGGCCCAGGTGGCCGAGACGCTGGGGATATCGCTGGGTTCGGTCAAGGCGTACGGCTCGCGCGGTATCGCGGCGCTTCGCGTCGTGATGGAGGCCCAGGCATGAACTGGCGCGAGCGCAGGCAGGGACGCACCCATGAGCGTGGGACTGACCGGACTGGAAACGGAATTGTGAACCACGGGCCGGAGAACAGCTCGAACGCGCAGTCGAACGGGGATCGGGGCCCGCGGTCGGATGCGGACGCCACCACGGAGGCCGCCGCATCCGTGACGGACGCGGCAGCCGCGCAGGGCGGGGGCGACGATCCCGCCGAAACGGCCCGGTTCGGAGGTCTGTCGGAGCTCTTCGGCCCGGACTCCGACGACGGTTCCGGCGCAGCCGACGGCTCCGGCCCCGACCTGGACGAACTCGCACTGCGCCGCATGTTCCACGGCGCCGTACAGGACCTCGCACCCACCGACGGTGCCCTCGACCACCTGCGGCGTGCCGTTCCCGCCCGGCGCGCCCGGCGGCGGCAGGCCGTCGTCGGCATGGCGGCGGCGGCGCTGCTCATCGGCACCGCGGTCCCCGCGTTCGTCCATGTCGCCCGTTCCACCGGCTCGGAGACCGCCAACCCGGCCATCGCCGGACACGGCGAGCAGGCCCAGGGCGGCAACGACGCCGATTCCGGTTCGGCTGCCGACGAGAAGAGCCAAGGCGGCAGCACCGACGGACACACCAACGGCTCCAACGGCCACCCCAACAGCACCAGCAGCCCCTCGGGCAGTGGCGGCACAGGCACCGGCGGCACCGCGTCGGGCGGGGGCGCCGACCCGGCCGGCACCGAGGCGGCTTCGACGCCGGTCTGCGCCCCGGGGCAGCTCGGTGTCGCCTCCGCCCAGGCGGGCGCGGCCGGTGCCGGCGGCACGGTGTACGGCACGTTCCGTATCTCCAACATCTCCGGCACGGACTGCACTGTGACCAGCAGCGGCACCGTGGGCTTCGAGACGACGGGCGTGGCCGACCCGGCCAGGATCGATGTCGTCCAGCACACCGCGGGCGACCCGGCGGCCGGACTGCCCGACCCGTCGCAGGAGGCGGGCACGGTGCTGCTGAAGCCGTCCATGGCGTACGAGGTCCAGTTCGCCTGGGTACCGAAGGACACCTGCCCGACCGCCGACAGCTCGCCGACCCCGACACCGACCAACAGCGCCGTGGGTACCAGCGGCGGCACCACTGAAGGGACGTCGCAGACGGAGCCGCAGTCCGGTGGCCAGGACGGCGGCGGAACGCTGGAGGGCAGCGTCGCTGTGACGCACACTGCGGAGCCCGGTTCGCCGGTCGCGGCGGCGAGGATCCCCAACGCCTGCGCGGGCACGATCTACCGGACGGGCGTCATCGCCCCGTCGGCGTAGCGACGACGGCATATACGTGAGGGGGGGGGGGGGGGGGGGGGGGGGGGGGGGGGGGGGGCGGCCCGCGCGGGCGGGGGGGGGGGGGGCCCGGGGCGCCCCCCCCCCCCCCCCCCACCACCCCACCGCGCCCCCCCCCGCCGGGCGCACGCCCCTGCGGCCGGGGCCCCCCCCCCCCGGCCCCCCCCCCCCCCGCGGGGGGGGGGGGGGGCGCCCGGCCCCCCCCCCCCCCCCCCCCCCCCCCCCCTCACGTATGTGCCTCAGAGCCTGTCGGGCCGCCCGGTCAGAGGTCGCCCGACAGGCTCTCAGGCGCTGTCCGTGTCCGCGTCGTCCGTGAGGCCGAGCCGCACGTCCCGCGCGGCCTCCGCCTCACGCCGGACCAGCCGGAACCACATGAAGAGCACGAAGGCGGCGAAGACGAACCACTCGCCGGTGTAGCCGAGGTTCTGGAACGCCTTCAGGTCGAGCCCACTGCCCTGCGGCGCGACGGCGGGTACGGGGCGTAGAGCAGCGGCCCCGCTGTTCTGGGCGTCGGTGCTCTTGCTGTCGGTGTCCTGGAGCGTCACCCATGCGTCGTACACGTCGTACGGGACGAGGTTGACCAGCGACGCGGCGCTGATCATGCCGAGCTGGCCGTCCGGGAGTCCACCCGCCGTGTCGACGCCCGGAGTCCCCGCGTTCTCGGACGCCTGGAGGTCGCCGGTCACGGTGACTTCACCGGTCGGAGCTGCGGGAACCGGGGTCTGCCCGGCCTTGCCGGGCAGCCAGCCGCGCACCACCGGAAGCGCCTTGCCGCCGTCGGTGCGCAGCAGGTTCAGGACGTAGAAGCCGCTCTTGTCGTCGAGTACCCGGCCGGGCACCAGGAACTGGTCGGCGTACCGGCCGGTCGCGGTGGCGGGACGCCCGGACGTCACCTTGTCGACCGGCAGGAGATCGTCGAGCGGTTCGGCGGCCCTGCTGCCCGGGGCGGGCTGCTCCTGGGCCTTTTCGTGTGTCTGCACGCGGTCCTCGAAGCGCCCGAGCTGCCAGGTGCCCATGAAGACGCAGAACGGGATGGCCAGGACGGCGAAGAGGTTGATCCCCCACCATCGCGGGGTCAGCAGGAACCGGTACACCCCTCCACGGTACGGTCTCCGATCCCGCATCCCGGACCGGGGGGCCGCAAGCACCGCCACCCCGCCCGGGCCAGGACGCCGGTCACCCGGGACGCCGCGCCGGAGCGTGGCGTGGGCCCCCGCGTGGCCCGGGCGCCACCAGGGCCTGGCACGGGCCCGCGCCGTCGCCGGCCACGGCGCGGGCCAGGACGCCGACTACCCGAGGTGCCGTCGGGCGAAGTCGAGTTCCAGCCGTACCTGCTTGATCCGCTCCTCGACGACGAGCGAGCCGTGCCCCGCGTCGTACCGGTACACCTCGTGCGGGGCGCCCCGGTCCTTCAGGCGGTCCACATAGTTCTCGACCTGGCGGATCGGGCAGCGTGGGTCGTTGACTCCCGCCGAGATGTAGACCGGTGCCTTCACGGCGTCGACGTACGTCAGCGGGGACGACGCCTCGAACCGCTCGGGCACTTCCTCCGGCGTGCCGCCCAACAGCGTGCGGTCCATCGCCTTCAGGGCCTCCATCTCGTCGTGGTACGCCGTGACGTAGTCGCCGACCGGGACCGCAGCCAGGCCCAGCGTCCAGTCGTCCGGCTGCGTACCAAGGCCGAGCAGGGTCAGATAGCCGCCCCACGAGCCCCCGGCCAGCACCAGCTTCTCCGGATCGGCGAGCCCGGACTTCACCGCCCACTGCCGCACCGCCGCGATGTCCTCCAGTTCGATCAGGCCGACCCGGTGCTTGAGCGCGTCCGTCCACGCCCGCCCGTAGCCCGTGGAGCCGCGGTAGTTGACCCGGACCACCGCGTAGCCGTGGTCCACCCAGGCGGCGGGCCCGGACGCGAACTCGTCACTGTCGTGCCAGGTGGGGCCGCCGTGGATCTCGAAGACGGTCGGGAACGGTCCCTCCGCCGGGGCGGCGGGCCGCTGCACGAGCGCGTGGATCCGGCCGCCCGGACCGTCCACCCACACGTCCTCCACCGGAACCGACCCCGGAGCCTTCGCGCCCGGCGGATCGAGCACCACCGCGCCCGTCGTGGACCGCACGACGGGCGGCTGCGCGGCCGACGACCACAGATACTCCACCGTGCCGTCCGGCCGGGCCGTGGCACCTGACACCGATCCGGCCGGCGTCTCCACCCGTACCGGAGCGGTATCGGTGCCCGGCTCGAACCGCCACAGGTCACTGCGGGCCTCGAAGCCGTGGACGATCAGCAGCGCGGAGCCGTCCGGATACCACTCGGCACCCACGTCGCCGGGCAGATCGATCGGGAGGTCCGTCTCCGTCCCCGCCACCGGATCCCAGATCATCGGCTCCCAGCGTCCCCGCCGCTGATGCCCGATCAGCAACCGGGTGTCTCCGGCCACCGGCGCGAAGCCCAGCACGGTCAGCCCCAGCTCCTCCGTGCCCCCCTTGGTGTCGTCGAGCTCGGCGACCGTCGTTCCGTCCGGCCGCACCACGCGGAGCGCCGAGTGCATCGCGTCGCCGTGCTCGGTGTGCTCCAGGGCGATCAGCGTCCCGTCGTGCGACAGGTCCCCGACGCCCGCCGACTCGCGGTGCCGGTAGATCTCGACGGGCGCGGACCCCGGCCGTACGACATGGATCGTCGTCCCGTCCTCGTCGGTGGATCGGCCGATCACCGCCGTCCCGTCCCGCCCGATCGCGAGCCCCGCCGGGTAGGAGGGGGCGAGACCGGGAGCCGCGGGCACGTCCGCCGTCCCTTCATCGCCACCGCCGTGGAACGGCTGGCGCATCCACACCCCGAACTCGTCCCCGTCGGTGTCGTCGAACCACCAGATCGCCTCGCCGTCCGGGGTCAGCACCCCGTCCGTCGTCCCGTTCGGCCGGTCGGTGACCTGCCGCTGATCCCCGCTCGCCCGGTCCCATGCGTACAGCTCGTACGTCCCCGTCGCGTTGGAGACGAACAGCGCACGGTCCGGAGCGTCCTCCGCCCAGTCGGGCAACGACACGCGGGGCGCCCGGAAGCGCTGCTCCCACACCGGAACGGAATCGGTCGTCGGTGCCGGAACGGAGCCGTTCGCCCGCGCCGGAGCGGAGTCGGTCGTCGAGCCAGTGATCTCAGTCATGCCCTCCATTCTGCGTCGGGCCCGGAAAATCCGTATCCATCGTCCTCAGTCTGTGGATAACCTCACCGGCATGTACTCCCCGACCCCGGACGACTGGCGCGAGGCGAACCGCGCGCGCTGGGATGAGCGCGTGGCGATCCATACGGCGAGCGACTACTACGACCTCGACGGTTTCCGGGCGGGCAAGGACGCGTTGCGTGCGTTCGAGCTCGCGGAGGTCGGGGACGTGACGGGAAAGTCGCTGCTGCATCTGCAGTGCCACATCGGGCTCGACACGCTCTCCTGGGCCCGGCACGGCGCCGCGCACGTCGTCGGGCTCGACTTCTCCGGGCCTGCCGTCGAGACCGCCCGTGGGCTGGCCCGCGAACTGGGGTTCACCCCGGACCGGGCGGCGTTCGTCGCCGCCGATGTACATGACGCGGCGGAGGCCGTCCCCGACTCCTCGTACGACATCGTCTACACCGGCGTCGGTGCGCTGAACTGGCTGCCGGACACCCGCCGCTGGGCCGAGATCGCCGCCGCGCTCGTCGCGCCCGGCGGATTCCTCTATCTCGCGGAGTTCCATCCGCTGACCGACTGCCTCGACGACGCGACCGGCTCGACGATCACGTACGACTACTTCAGCCGCGACGCATGGGTCGACGAGACACCGGGTACGTACGCGGACCTCGACGCGCCGACCGTCCACAACCGGAGCGTCGAGTGGCAGCACCCCGTCGGTGACGTGGTGTCGGCGCTGGCCGCCGCCGGACTGCGGATCGAGTTCCTGCACGAGCACGACGCCTCGCTCGTCCAGCGGTTCGCGGCACTGGAGCGGCACGCCGACGGGTTCCACCGCTTCTCGCCGGACCGGCCCCGCATTCCACTGATGTACTCGATCAAGGCGTCGAAGCCGGCTGCGGGTTGAGCGAAGGCCGGTTGTCAGTGGTGGGGTTCAGACTCGAACCATGACTGCCGATCTGCGTGCCACGGTGGAGACGTACTGGACCGCGGCCGAGACACGTGACTGGAACACCTTCGCGACGACGCTTGCCGAGGAGGTGCTCTACGACCTGCCGCAGACCCGCGAGCGCATCCGCGGCAAGGAGCGGTATCTCCGGTTCAACCGGGAGTATCCCCGGGACTGGCATGTCCGTGTTGAACGGATCGTGGCCGACCGGGCAGGCGAACAGGTGGCCGTACGGACGCTGTTCACTGTAGGTCTGGAAGAGATGCCCGCCATCCACTTCTTCACGGGGGACGACCAGGGCCGGATCGTGGAGATCACGGACTTCTGGCCGGAGCCGTACGAGCCGCCGGCAGGGCGGGAGCACCTCGCCGAGCGTTACTGAGGCGCGGCTTCCGGGGGCGGCCTCCACAGGGGTGGGGCCGGCCGCCGCCACCGCCGTACTTGCCGCGGCGACGGCCCTCGCCCTGCCCCGGCCGGGCGCTGCGGGCCGCGCTGAGCGGGACGGCGTACGTGTGGCGGCCCACCGGAGAATTCCCGGCGGACCGCCACCTTTCGTGCCGTACGAACGCGTTACTCGTTGCCCGTCATGCGACCGAGCGGAAGGCGGGCAGGTAGCCGCCCGACTGCCCCGTGGCCTTGGGGTGGTACGAGTTGTAGACCGGCGGCGTCACACTGTTGAGCCAGCCGTCACCGGAGCGCAGCGAGCTGGCCGCGGCATCAGTCGAACACCTGCGGGGCACCGCTACCGATGGCGCCCAGTGGTTGCGCGGATTCAGGCCGACACACAGACGCACTCTGTGGTGGCCCCCACGCGGGGTCCCACCACAGCGCGTCGGTCGCGGCCGGCCGGCGAAGATCAGTTGTGCCCGAACCTGCGCTGCTTCCGGTGGGAGACCTGCTCCGATATCGCGCGCACCGGCCCAGGTGCATCCGGAAGATGCGCCTGCCTCTGCTCCTTCGTCTCCGCGGACGCGCTGCGTTCGTGACCACCTGTGCGGGCACCGCGATTCTGTCGGCTCTGCTTCTTGCTCACGATCACGCCTCCTGTAGCCGGTCTCGGACGAGGGGCCACTTTCAGATTCGCATGTGAGTACGAAGCACGCATTCCGGACGGGCGGGCTGAGGACCAGGAGGGCGGCCCGTCGCGAGATACCGGATTGCCACCTGCGCGGACGGTCCGACCGTGCGAGTCCGACCAAGATCTTCTCTCGCATTTCTCCCAAACGATCTCCGGAAGCCACTCAGGGGCCTGATCCACTGAGTGGATCAGGCCCCTGACCTGGTTTTTCAGCTGTCGAGGTGGCGGGATGTGAACCCACGGCGTCTTCGTCCCGAATGAGATTCGAGAGTGGAACGGCAGCCGCATGCGTGAGATTTGCGCAGGTCAGGGTGTTGGTGGCGGTGAGTTTCAGGTGGTTTCGCCTGGGCTCGGGGAGCAGTTCGGCTCCCGAGCGGATCCCTGGAGACCCGGCCGATCTTCGGGGCGCGGTGAGTGGGTGGCTGCCAGCAACTCCAGCCCGACGGCCAGCCCTGCGGCTCATAGTTCCGCCACGCCGCCTTCGGCGTCCGCCAGGGCGGCAGGCACACCCTGCACGGTCAACGCGGCGGTGATGCAGCGCAGTTGGTCTGTGAGTCCGGCGCCCGGGACTCGGAAGAGCGGTGCGGCCCGCCCCCACGGGTCACTGGGCGTGCTCGGCGGCGGTGACGTCGGCCGGAGCCTTGTCCGCGCCCGCCGCACTGCCGAAGCCCCGCAGCGGCACGTGCCGGATGAACAGGGCGAGCACGATGCCGATGACGGCGACGCCCGCACCCCAGGCGAAGGCGGTGCCGACGCCGTCGCTGACGGCCTGGGCGAAGGCGTGCTGCACGGCCTCGGGCAGGTTGCGCAGCGCCTCGGGAGTCATCTGCGCCACTGCGCCACCAGCGTTCGCGGCTCCGGCACCGGCGGCGCCGTCCGCGGAGGTGAAGGAATCGGTCAGCGTGCTGGTGTAGAGGGCGCCGAGTACGGAGACGCCGAGGGAGCCGCCCATGTTGCGCAGGAAGGTGGCCGCGCCGGTGGCGGCGCCAATGTCCTTGAGCGGCGCGCTGTTCTGCGCGATGAGCATGGTGGTCTGCATCATGCAGCCCATGCCGGCGCCCAGGACCACCATGTAGATGCCTGTCATGGAGCGCGAGGTGCCGGTGTCCATGGTGGCGAACAGGGCCAGGCCGACCGTTATCAGGACGCTGCCCGCGATCGGCAGGGCGCGGTACCGGCCGCTCTTGCTGATCACGGCGCCGCCGGCGAGCGAGAGCACCATCGAGGCGATCATCATCGGCATCAGCAGCAGACCGCTGTTGGTGGCCGAGGACCCCTGCACGTACTGCTGGAACTGCGGCAGCAGCGTCACCCCGCCGAACATGGCGAAGCCGACGACGAGGCTGAGCGCACCGGCGAGGTTGAAGTTGCGGTCGTTGAAGACGGACAGCGGCATGATCGGCTCGGCCACGCGCCGCTCGACGAGGACGAACGCGGCGAACGCCACCACGGTGACCACGGCCAGGCCGATGATCATGGGCGACGCCCAGTCGTATTCGGTGCCGCCCCAGCTGGTGATCAGGACAAGGGTGGTGATCCACACGGTCAGCAGCGCGGCGCCGGTCCAGTCGATGCGCACCTGCCCGGCGCTCCTGCGGGGCAGCTTGGCGAGGACGAACCAGCACACCAGCAGGGCGACGATGCCCAGTGGCAGGTTGACGTAGAACGCCCAGCGCCAGTTGAGGTGGTCGGTGATGAAACCGCCCGCCAGCGGGCCGCCGATCATGGCGACCGGCATGACCGCCATCATCACGCCCTGGTACTTGCCGCGGTCGCGCGGCGGCACGATGTCGGCGAGCACCGCCATGACGCCCACCATCAGGCCACCCGCACCCAGGCCCTGCAGCGCGCGGAAGCCGATCAGCTCGCCCATGTTCTGCGACATTCCGCACAGCGCGGAGCCGAGCAGGAATATCGCGATGGAGGAGACGAAGGTGATGCGGCGGCCCAGCAGGTCGCCGAGCTTGCCCCAGATCGGGGTGGCGGCGGTGGAGGCGAGGATGTAGCCAGTGGTTACCCAGGCCAGGTGGTTGAGGCCGCCGAGGTCGCCCACGATCGTGGGCAGCGCGGGCGCCACGATCATGTTGTCCAGCATGGCCAGCAGCATGGCGATGACCAGGCCGCTCATCGTCACCATGATCTCGCGGTGGGTGAAACGTCGCGGATGAGTCTCGGCGTCTGCCGACGCCGGTGCTGTCTGCGTCACGGCGAATGCCTTTCAGCAATGGAACGGGCCGCCCGGGTCCGAGGGGAGCCGGACGAACGAATTTCGGACAGGGAGAGGGCGGCCGGTCGTACTCGGGTACCTTACTTACCGGCCGGCTAGTAGATTACTTGCCGACCGGTAAGTTGGCAACCAAGGGTCCTCCGACGACGATCGAGTCAGGCGATCCGGCGTACAGGAGTACCGGGGAGCCCCGGGGAGAACCATGGAAGGGAACGGATGGCGATGGCGGGGCGGCGGCGGGGCGACGACACGAAGGCCGAAATCCGCAAGGTGGCCATCGAGTTGTTCACCGAGCAGGGCTACGAAGCGACCTCGCTGCGGGAGATCGCCGAACGCCTTGGCATTACCAAGGCCGCGCTCTACTACCACTTCAGCAGCAAGGAAGACATTGTCCGCTCGCAGTTCACCGAGCACCTGGACGCACTCGACGACATGGTCGCCTGGGCCAGGGAGCAGCCGCCCGGTCCCGAGCTGCGCGTCCGCGCCGTAGACCGCATGATCGACCTGGTCACCGGTGGTGGCCTGTCCGCCATGCGTTTCGCGCTCGCCAACCAGCATGTCGTGCGCGACCTCCACCCCGGCCGGGAGAACGCGTTCGAGCGGCTCGGCGAACTGTTCAAAATTCTGGCCGGGCCGGATGCCTCGGTTGAGGAGGAACTCCGCATGCGAGCCGCGCTGTTGAGCGTCAACATCGTGCTGCTGGCCTCGCATGGCCTGGAGGTGTCCGACGAGAAGATCGCCGCGACCGCCCGCGACATCGCCCACCTGCTCGTCCCGCAGACCGGGACCGCTCCCCGGGCCGGCGGCTGGTAGCGGTCGAGGAACTGCTCACTGCCCAGGAACGGTTGTGCCGTGCTGAAGCTTCCGTAGCGGGCCGGCTGGTGGCCGCGGCCTGCTCGCCGATGCGGCAGACAGCGTGGCCTGACGAGCCGCTGTCCGGGGAAAGGGTGGCCTCCGGGAGGTTGCGACTCCAGGTCAGAGGGCCGGTACCGAACTCGGTACCGGCCCTCTGACCTGTTACGACGCGGACAGGTCACCCCCGCCACGGCCCAGGGGGCGTGGTGTCAGCGTGCGCCGGCCGCCAGCTCGTAGTCGCCGATGAGGTCTCCGAGCAGGGTTCCGGCGAGGATGTCGCTGGGGACGTGACCGGCCATGTAGACGCGGGAGTAGACGACTTCGTCCTGCATCCACTCGTAGTCCGTGGTGCGGTGCGGCGCGAGGGCGCTGAGCACGGTGACCGCGGCGGCGGAGCGTGCGGCGTGCCGGGAGGGATAGGAGTAGGGGCCCTTGGCGCCGGCCTTGAGGTGCTTGTCGGGGCGCAGGGAGGGGTCCAGGACGAACGGCGCGGGCTGCTTGTCCTTGGCGGCCAGCTGGTCGCTGATGGTCTTGGCCATCTTCAGGGCGTCCTTGAGCTGTGCCTTCTCCGCGGTGCCCTGGGCGGCGGGGATCAGTTCGCGCTGGTCGTGGAGGTAGAGCTTCCAGATGTCCTTCTTGCCGTAGATCTCCAGCCAGGTGGCGGCCTTCTTCCCGGCGGCGGTACGGGTCTTGGCGAGTTGCTGGACCTGGTGGAGTTCGGCGGTACGGGTCTGCGCGGAGGGCGGCGCGGGGATCTGCTGGGCGGCCCAGGCGGCGAACGCCTTGTCGTCGCGGGTGGTGCCGTGTTGTGCCTTCCACTGGGCGAAGAGCTTGTCGGCCTTGGTGCGCTGGGCCGCGACCTGCTTGCCGAGCGGGGCGATTTCCGTGTCGGTGAAGAGGGCCGGCGGCGGGTTCTGCTTGATGAGGGCGGTCGCTCCGGGCTTCTTGTGCGTGGCGGAGGTGAACGCGGAGGCTGTTGCCCCGATCATCTGCGGTCGCAGCAGGCCGACGGCGGCGGCCGCGACGGCGACGATCGCGATGACGGCGTACGGCCACTTGATGCTGCGCAGGACGTTCATGCGGCGTGGATCCTTTCGAGGTGCGGTGCCGTCACCGGTTGCCCGTCGGTCCGGAAGTGGGTGCGGGCGAGGTGGCGTACGTCGTTGTCGGGCAGGCCGGGGGTGAGCAGGGACTGGCCGACGATGTACTTGCTGAGGGAGACGGGCCGGGCGCCGAGGCGCAGCAGCAGCCGGTCGGCAGGTGCGGCCCGTAGGCCGCCCTTGGTCTCGACGAGGACGTGACCGGGGTCGAGGCCGGCGGTGCGGTCGCCGCGGTGGCAGGTGAGGATGCCGTCGAGGGTGACGCGGGTGCCGTGGTGGAGGTCGGCGAGGGCGGCGCGGACGTAGCGGATCTCGGCGGCGGGGGACAGGGCGGCGGCCCGGACGGGGATCCCGGCCTGCCGCAAAACGTCGTCGACGAACTCCGCGGCCATTGCGTCGAGTTGGCCGTACGCGGGGGCCGGGATCGTGAGCGCGTGCTTGACCGTGGCGCCGCGGCCGTCCTTGGTCTTCACCTCCGCCCGGCACAGTCCGTCCTCCGCGTACAGGCGCGTGCGGACCTTCCAGCGGTGGCGTCGCCGCTGGATGTGGGCGCGCCAGGCGCCGAGCTGCGGGGTGTCGAAGTACGTGCTGAGGTAGCTGGTCGTGCGCCGTCCGGCGAGGTCGAGGACCCGGTGGCTGTCGGCGAGCCGGTCGACGAAGAGGCGTGCGGCCTCGAGCGGGAGCAGGTACTTGCGGTCGGTGCGGTGTTGGAGAGCGGCTGCCGCGTCGACCTCGGTGAGCGTCGCGCCGCGCAATCCCGGGAGTCCGAGCGCGGTGGAGAGGGAGGCCACGTCCGTCATGACGCTGCCGCGCCCTCGCGCGCGGTGGGAAGGCCGGCCTCCGTGACGGCCGGTGGTTCGTCCGGCTGGGTGGGGTAGCGGGCGGAGACCCGGGTGGTCTCGCGTACGTAGTCGACCTCGTCGACCACGACGGACAGGGGAGACTGGCCGAAGCGGAACGCTACGTCCTGGGCGATGAGACCGGGGTCGGGGTAGATCCGGTCGAGGGTGACCTTGACGACCCGGGTCGGGTTGTACGTCCTGGGGTCGTCGACGACCAGCACGGCCACGAGCACGAGGACGTTCAGGGCGAGGACGAGCCAGCTCTGGCGCTGCGGCAGCCCGGTGACGAGAGCGATGACCAGGGCTGCGAAGGTGTAGGCGACATCGCGTAGGGTGAACGCCGCGCTGCGCAGCCGGACCAGGGAGAGGATGCCGAACAGGCCGAAGCCGACCCCGGCCGGGAACTTGCCCCCACCGATCGCGCCCATCGCGGCGAACAGGCCGATGTTCAGCGCGGTCAGCACGAGCGGCATCTCCGGTGCGCTGGGGCGGCGCCGGTAGAGCCAGCCGACCAGGATCAGCAGGGCGACGACGTCGAGGCCGCCGCGCGTGATCAGGTCCCCGGGGGCGATGTGGTCGGTGATGGCCTTCGCGGCGAGCACCGATATCGCTGTGTGCATGGCAGTTCCTTCCCCCGCGGCGCACCAGGAGGCGGACCGGCCCCGGTCCGCGATGCGCTGCGACGTGAAGAACGCTAGGGACGATGCATGAACAGACCATGAAGCCTTCTCGGCCGACCGGGTCGGGTCCTCGCGGCCGGGGCATCCGCGGTTCCGGTTAGCCTGGCCGTCATGCACTACCTGGTCGTCGACGACGAGATCCGCCTGACCGATCTGGTCGTCCGCTACCTCGGCGAGTCCGGGCACAGTGCCGAGGGCCGCTACGACGGGTCCTCCGGGCTGGCCGCCGCCCGCGATCCCCGGCTGGACGCGGTGGTCCTGGACGTGATGCTCCCCGGGATGGACGGGCTCGAGGTGTGCCGCACCCTGCGCGGCGAGGGCGTCGACGTCCCGGTGATCCTGCTCACCGCACGCGGCGCCGTCACTGAGCGGGTCGCCGGCCTCGACGCCGGGGCCGACGACTACGTCGTCAAACCTTTCGCCATGGAAGAGCTGCTCGCCCGGCTGCGCGCGATCTCCCGGCGCCGCCCCGACCCGTCGGGACGCCTCCGGGTCGGCGACCTCGTGCTGGATCCGGAGCAGCAGCGGGCCTGGCGGGGCGACTGCGAACTCGACCTGCCGCGCCGGGAGTTCGCCGTGCTGCACGTGCTGATGGAAAACGCGGGCCGGGTCGTGTCGCGGCTGCAGCTCCTCGACGAGGTCTGGGACGGCGAGACCGATCTGCGCAGCAACGCCATAGACGTCCACGTCTCCAAGGTGCGCGCCAAAGTCGACCGGGCCTTCGACCGCACCACGATCACGACGCTGCGCGGCCGGGGTTACCGCCTGGAGACCGCCCCGTGACACGGCCCGGTCGGCTGTCGGCGCGGTTGCGGCGCCTGCCGGTGGTCGCACGGCTGGTGCTGGCCGTCGCCGTCACCATGTCCCTCGTTCTGGCGGGCACCGCGGGCCTGGTCTACTGGCGCGTCGAAACCGCCCTGGACCGTCAACTGGACGGGGACCTGGCCACGTACCAGCAGAGTCTGGACCGGGCCGTGCGCGCCGGTGACGTACTGCCGCCCGGCCCCGATGGCAGTCTCCATCAGGTCCTCGACGCCGAGGGCCGGGTGCTGCACTCCAGCGGCGCCCTGCGCGGTCAGCAGTTGCTCACGCCCGCGGAACGCGCCGCCGTCGCGGACGGTGCCACCGTCCGCCGCGATGTCGGCTCCCTGCTGCCCATCACCTCGGACACGCTGCGGCTGCAGGCCAGGCGGGTCACCGTCGGCGGGCAGCCACGCATCGTGGTCGCCGCGGTCCGGCGGGGCCATCGTGACGAGGCGCTGCGCGAGCTCCTGGCCCAGCTGGCCCTGGCATCCGGGCTGACGCTGCTGGCCGCCTCGTACGTCGGCTACCGCACCGCCCGCGCCGCGCTGCGCCCCGTCGAGCGCTACCGCAGTGGCGCCGCCGCTCTCGCCGACAGCACGGGCGGGACCCAGGACCTGCGCCTGGAGGTGCCCACGGACCGTGACGACGAGATCACCCGGCTCGGCCACACCCTCAACCGCATGCTCGACCGGTTGGACGCCTCCGCCGCTCGCGAGCACCAGTTCATCGCGGACGCCAGCCACGAGCTGCGCACGCCGCTCACCCTGATGCGGGCTGAACTCGACGTGGCGCTGCACCGGCCACGCAACGCCGAGGAGCTGACCGACACGCTGCGTTCCGTCGACACCGAGGTCGGTCGCCTGGTCAGCCTGGCCAACGCTCTCCTCGATCTGGAACAGCTCGACAGCGGTGAAGGCGTGCAGCGCAGCGCCATCGGCCTCGGCCGCCTCCTCGACGGCGCCTGCGGCCGCTACCGGACAGCCGCCGCACGCGAGGAACGCACCCTCACTGTTGAGCACGGCGACGCCACGGTGCGGGTCGACCCGCGCTGGCTCGAACCGGCCATCGGCACCCTGCTGGACAACGCCCTGCGCCACGGCGCCGGTGCGATCCGGCTGCGCGCCGAGACCCACGGCGGGCGTCTGCGGCTGACGGTCACCGACGAAGGCCCCGGCTTCCCGCCCGACTTCCTTCCACGTGCCTTCGACCGCTTCTCCCGGGCCGAGACCAGCCGCACCACCCCCGGCACCGGACTCGGTCTGGCTCTGGTCGCGGCGGTCGCCGCCTCGCACGACGGCACCGCCCAGGCCGAGAACACCGCATCAGGCGCGACCGTCACCCTCGACATCGCCTGCTGAGCCCGCCGAGCCGGTGTCACCCGCCTCCGCAGCGGCGGCGTACGGGGCTGATCACGAGCAGGATGGCGAGGGCCGCGTACCCGCGGGTGCATGACGATCGTCGTACCGTCTGTGGTCGCGTCGGCACAACTCGTAGCGGGCGCATCTTCCAAGGTGCGCGCGGCGCGCGGCGCGTTCGAAGGTGGATCGCTACCCGCCGGGAGCCGGACCTCGAAGCCGGCTCCCAAGTGGCCTCAAAACCGAGCCGCACAGCAGGTCAGGCCCGATGCTGATCTCTCAGCATCGGGCCTGACCTGGTATTTCTCTGTCGGGGTGGCGGGATTTGAACCCACGACCTCTTCGTCCCGAACGAAGCGCGCTGCCAAGCTGCGCTACACCCCGATCGCCGCCGGTCTCCCGGCGACATCGATTACTTTAGCCCACCCGCGCCCGGAGACGAAATCCGGTTTTTGCCCCGGTGGGCGGGGCGCCCCCGGTTTTTCAGTCGCGGGGCGTCAGCGTCAGCAGGGTCGCCTCTGGCGGGCAGGCGAAGCGGACCGGGGTGTAGCGGTTGGTACCGCAGCCTGCGGAGACGTGGAGGTAGGCGCGCCGGTCGCCGACCGTGTGGCTGGAGAGCCCCTTGACCCGGTCCGTGTCCAGGTCGCAGTTGGTGACCAGAGCCCCGTAGAAGGGGATGCAGAGCTGGCCGCCATGGGTGTGGCCCGCCAGGATCAGCGGGTAGCCGTCGGCGGTGAAGGCGTCGAGGCTGCGCAGGTACGGGGCGTGGACCACGCCGATGGACAGGTCGGCGCCCGTCTCGGGGCCGCCCGAGACCTCCGCGTACCTGTCGCGCTTGATGTGCGGGTCGTCCAGACCGGTGAAGGCGAGCTCCAGGCCGTCCAGCTTGAGACGGCCCCGGGTGTTGCTCAGGTTCAGCCAGCCCGCCTCGTCGAATGCGTCGCGCATCGGCTCCCACGGGTTGTGGACGACACCGACCGCGGGGGCGTTGCCGTTGAGGCCGTGCTTGCCCTGGACCTTCTCGAAGAGGTAGCGGGCCGGGTTACGGAGCTTGGGCCCGTAGTAGTCGTTGGAGCCGAAGACATACACACCCGGGATCTCCATCAGCGGACCGAGCGCGTCCAGCAGCTCCGGTACGGCCTCCGGGTCGGAGAGATTGTCGCCGGTGTTGACGACGAAGTCCGGGCGCAGGCCGGCCAGCGACTGCAGCCAGCCGCGCTTCTTGCGCTGGCCGCTCACCATGTGGATGTCGGAGACCTGCAGCACGCGCAACGGGCGTGCCCCGTACGGGAGTACGGGGACGGTGACCCGTCGGAGCCGGAACGAGCGGGCTTCGAAACCTGCCGCGTAAACGAGCCCGGCGGCGCCGACCGCTGCGCCGACTGCCGTGACTTTCAGGGGTACTCCGTAGCGTGCGCGCATGTGCCCATCGTCGCAGACACGATGCGGCGAGAGGAAAACCGGAGGGCGGTGGCCACCCCGCACCTGCCACAATCAGCACATGACCACGCTCAAGTCCAAGCTCAAGGAAGACCTCACTGCGGCCATGAAGGCGCGCGACGAGCTGACCTCGTCGACGCTCCGGCTGACCCTCACCGCGATCACCAAGGAGGAGGTCAGCGGCAAGACGTCGCGTGAGCTCTCCGACGACGAGGTGCAGAAGGTCATCGCCAAGGAGGCGAAGAAGCGCCGCGAGGCCGCAGAGGCCTTCGCCCAGGGCGGCCGGACGGAGCAGGCCGAGCGCGAGAAGGCGGAGGGCGAGCTGCTCGACGCGTACCTGCCGAAGCAGCTCAGTGACGACGAGCTGGGTGCAATCGTCGCGTCGGCGGTCGACGAGGCGAAGGCCGCCGGCGCCGAGGGGCCGCGGGCGATGGGTGCCGTCATGAAGATCGTGAACCCGAAGGTCGCGGGGCGCGCGGACGGCGGCCGGGTGGCCGCCGCGGTGAAGAAGCTCCTCGCGGGCTGAGCGGACCGTACACACGAGGAGGTGGGGGGGGGGGGGGGGGGGGGGGGGGGGCCCCCCCCCCCCGACCGGGGGCGGGGGCGCGGGCGGGGGGGGCGGGGGGGGGGGGGGGGGGGCGGGGGGGGGCGGCGCCGGGGGGGGGGGGCGGCCGCGCCCGGGGGGGGGGGGGGGGGCCGCCCCCCCCCCCCCCCCCCCCCCCCCCCCACCTCCTCGTTCATGGACCGAGCGGCCGGTCAGGGACCCTTTGTGCCGTCGGGACCCGGTTGCTGGGGTCCGTAGTTCCCGTCGGTGTTGTCCGGCGGGATGCCGGGGAACGGGTTGTTGCCGTCGCCCCTGTTCCGTCCCTTGTCACGTCCCCGTCCGTGTCCCCGTCCCCAGCCCGGGCCCTCGTCCGTGTTGTCCGGCGGGTCCGGGATGTTGACGGTGTTGAACGACGGGGCGGGCATTCCGTTGAGGGCGTTCGTCATGGCGTCGCGCCAGATCGGTCCGGGGACCTGACCGCCGTACACCTTGTCCTGGTACACGCCACCGATGGTGACGCCCTCCATCTCGACGCTCTGGGACGGGCTGCCGACCCAGACCGCGCCGGACATGTTCGGCGTGTAGCCGACGAACCAGGCGTTCAAACGGCGGTCGGTCGTACCCGTCTTGCCCGCGTTGTCGCGGTTCTGCAGGCCGGCCTGCTGACCGGTACCGGAGTCGATCACACCGCGCAGCAGGGTGCTGACGGTGTCGGCCGTCGTCTGCGACATCGCCTGCGAGCAGGTGGTCTTCGGTACCGGGAGCGACTTGCCGTTCGCCGTCGTGACCGCCTCGATGGCGATCGGCGTGCAGTACGTGCCCCGGTTGGCGAAGGCGGCGTACGCGCTGGCCATCGTGAGCGGCGAGAGGCCGTTGGAGCCGAGGGTCAGTGTGGCCGGTCTCTGCGGCAGCTTGGTGCCGTCGCCCTGCACCACACCGAGCTTGTCGGTCATCTGGGTGACCGGGCACATGCCGATGTCCTGGAGCATCTGGACGAAGTAGGTGTTGACCGACTTCGCCATCGCTTCCTTCAGGGCGTACGGCCCTTCCTCGGACTCGCTCTCGTTCTCCAGGTGGTCCTTCGGCACACTGGTGTTGACCCACGGCTTTCCGCAGGTCTGAACCGTGTCCGGGTAGTCCATCTCGTACGGCGACGAGTACATCTGCGTCGCAGGCATGCCACCCTCTATGGCCGCCGCGGCGAGGAACGGCTTGAACGTCGACCCGGTCGGGAAGCCGAAGTTCGAGCCGCCCATGTCCTTGTTGACCGAGTAGTTGTACTGGGTCTCGTTCGGCCCGAAACCGTACGGCTTGGACTGGCCCATGCCCATGATCTTGCCGGTGCCGGGCTGGACCAGCGTCACGGCGGTGGCGACCTTGTCCGTCTTGTAGACGTGACTCCTGATCGAGTCCTGCACGCCCGCCTGCGCCTGCGGGTCAAGCGTCGTGCGGACCGTGAGTCCGCCCTGGTTCCAGACCTTGGCCCGCTCCTCCTTCGTCTTGCCGAAGACCGGGTCGGTGAGGAAGACCTTGCGGACGTAGTCACAGAAGAAGGAGGCCCCGTTGACGGCCGTGATGCAGCCGTTCTTCGGCTTGCTGACCCTCAGCTTGATCGGCGTCGCCTGGGCCTTCTTCGCCGCCGTGCGAGTGATGTCCCCGACATCCGCCATCCGCTGGAGCACGGTGTTGCGACGCTTGGTCGCCTCCTCCGCGTCGTTGACCGGGTCGTAGCGGCTCGGCGACTGGACGATGCCGGCCAGCAGGGCGGCCTCCTCCAGCTTCAGGTCCTTCGCCGACTTGGAGAAGTAGCGCTGGGAGGCCGCCTCGACGCCGTACGCCTGCTGGCCGAAGAACGTGATGTTGAGGTAGTTCTCCAGGATCTTCTTCTTGCCGAGCTCTTCCTCGACCTGGATCGCGTACTTCAGCTCCTGGATCTTGCGGCCCATCGTCTGCTGGGTGGCCTGCGCGACCTTGTCCGGGTCGTCGCCCGCCTCCTCGACGAAGACGTTCTTCACGTACTGCTGGGTGAGGGTCGACGCGCCCTGCGCGGTCCCGCCCGCCTGCACGTTACGGTTCATCGCGCGCAGGATGCCCTTGAGGTCGACCGCCCCGTGCTGGTAGAAGCGGGCATCCTCGATCGCGATGATCGCCTTCTGCATGTACGGGGAGATGTCCTTCAGCGGAACGACGGTGCGGTCACGCGAATAGACCGTCGCAAGCATGTCGCCCTTGCTGTCCAGGATCTTGGTGCGCTGGCTCAGCGGCGGAGTCTTGAGGTTGGCCGGGATCTCGTCGAATCCCTCGACCGTCCCCTTCGCGGCGAGCCCCAGACCTCCGGCGGCCGGCAGCGCGATGCCTGCGAGCACGACTCCGGAGAGTGCGGCGACACCGAGGAACTTGGCGGCCTGCTGGGTCGCGGTGAGACCCCCGCCCGAGCGGTTCTTTGGCATGGAGGCAGCCTACGTTCTCATTCGCCGGACACGCGTATATGCGTTGGCCTAAGCTGCTCCCAACTGTCACAGCCGTCCGGTTCCGTATCAACCCCCATGCAGCATTCGGCCGTGACCCAACCACGGTTCGGCCAGCACCTCGGGCGCCCCCGAATTCGCCCCATGTGTCATTGAACGTCCGTTGCGACTCGGATCAATTGTCCCTATTTTGCGGGGATATTCTTGTATGTCCTCGCCTCACTCCCCCGGGTGATCTGCCGCGTACGCATAGTCCGTTCGGGCCATTCAAGATTGGGCCCGAAGGGGGTGTTGTGCTGTCGCCACCTTCCGTAACGTCCTCAACTGGCAGCGGTGAATATGCCGCTACCGCCGTGGGGGAGCCTCGATTCGGGAGAGGACGGCGCCGGGATGGGCTGGGTAACCGACTGGAGTGCGCAGGCAGCCTGCCGCACTACCGATCCGGATGAACTGTTCGTACAAGGGGCAGCGCAGAACAGGGCCAAGGCGGTGTGTACCGGTTGCCCGGTGCGGACCGAGTGCCTGGCCGATGCGCTGGACAATCGCGTCGAGTTCGGCGTGTGGGGCGGAATGACGGAACGGGAGCGTCGCGCGCTGCTGCGCAGGCGACCCACCGTCACGTCCTGGCGCCGGCTGCTGGAGACCGCTCGCAGTGAGTATGAGCGGTCCACGGGCATCCTGCCGGTGGCCATCGGTCTGGACGACGAACTGCACGAGACGTACGCCGCCGTGGGGTAGGCCGCCGGGGGCCACCCGGCCGTCCGGGTGAGTTACGCAGCTCCGGCCGGAGCGGAATCGGTCGCGAGCCGGTCCCCGACGGCCCGCAGTCCTGCGAGGTCGTGCACATCTCCGGGCAGCGCCGCGACTTCGGTCACGGCGACCTCGGGGTGCAGCGCGATGAAGCGGTCGCGGGTGCGCTGTTCGCGCGCGACCACCTGCATGCGTTCAGCGTGCAGCCGCAGCAGGCCTGCGGTCAGCTGCTCGACGGAGACGGCATCAGCCTCTGGTTCGGTGTCAGCATCCTGGGTGTGCTCGGAACGGGCGGGGGAGGGCGGCGACTCGGGGTCTTCGGGGGAGGTGACTGCCGAGTCGGCCGGGTCACGAAGTCCAGCCTTCCCGGTCGACTGATCCACAATGCCGATGTCGTCAAGATTTTCTGCGGCTGCCAGGGCACGCTCGGCGGAGAGCCGGGCGGCGTCACTGCCGTGGACCCGGTTGAGGACCAGACCGGCCAGGGGCATGTCCTCCGCGGCCAGCCGTTCCACGAAGTAGGCGGCCTCGCGCAGTGCGTCCCGCTCCGGGGTCGCGACGACGACGAACGCCGTGCCGGGCGCCTGCAGCAGTTTGTACGTGGCATCCGCCCGGGTCCGGAAACCACCGAACATGGTGTCCATCGCCGCGACGAACGTCTGTACGTCGCGCAGAAACTGGCCACCCAGCAGCTTGCCGAGCGTCCCGGTCATCATCGACATGCCGACGTTGAGGAACTTCATTCCGGCCCGGCCGCCCATCTTCGCCGGAGCCATCAGCAGCTTGATGAACTTCCCGTCCAGGAACGAGCCGAGCCGCTTGGGCGCGTCCAGGAAATCCAGCGCGGAACGCGACGGCGGGGTGTCGACGACGATCAGGTCCCACTCGTTGCGCGCCCGCAGCTGCCCCAGCTTCTCCATCGCCATGTACTCCTGCGTGCCCGCGAAACCGGCCGACAGGGACTGGTAGAAGGGGTTCTCCAGGATCGCGCGCGCCCGTTCGCCCTCCGCGTGCGCCTCGACGATCTCGTCGAAGGTCCGCTTCATGTCGAGCATCATGGCGTGCAGTTCACCACCGCCCTCACCCGCGCTCTCGATGCCCGGCACCCGACGCGGGACGTTGTCCAGGGAGAGAATGCCCATGGACTGGGCGAGCCTGCGGGCCGGGTCGATGGTGAGGACGACGACCTTCCGGCCGCGCTCGGCGGCCCGTACACCCAGTGCCGCCGCGGTCGTGGTCTTGCCGACGCCGCCCGAGCCGCAGCACACGATGATCCGGATGTCCGGATCGTCGAGCAGCGCGTCGGTGTCCAGCGCGGGCGCGGTGGCCGTGGCTGTGCCTGTACCGGCGTCCGTACGCGCATCGGTGCCCGGTTCCGTACCTGCTCTCATGCACCCACCCCTTGGCCCGCCTCTTCGCCCACGCCCTGCTTGCGGAGTTCGACCGCCAGGTCGTACAGGCCGGGCAGGTCCACGCCTTCGCCGATCAGCGGCAGTTCGTTGGTCGGCAGCTCCAGATCCGCGAGGGCCGCGCGCTGCTCGCGCTCCAGCTCGACCCGCTGGGCATGCTCGGAGGCCTGCTCGATCAGCGGACGTACCAGCGCCGCCGACCCGGTCACGCCCGCCCGGGTGAGCGCCTTGGCGATCTCCTTGCGGCGGCCCCCGGAGGCGGTACGCAGCGCGTCCTCGTCCAGCAGATGCGGCCGCACCATGTTCACGATGACCTTGCCCACCGGCAGTTCGGCCGCCCGCAGCTCCGCGACGCCGTCCGCGGTCTCCTGGACCGGCATCTCCTCCAGCAGCGTCACCAGGTGGACCGCGGTCTCCGGGGACTTCAGCACCCGCATCACGGCCTGCGCCTGATTGTGTATCGGGCCGATCCGGGCCAGCCCCGCCACCTCGTCGTTCACATTGAGGAAGCGCGTGATGCGGCCGGTGGGCGGCGCATCCATGATCACGTAGTCGTAGCTGTACCGGCCCTGCTTGTCCTTGCGGCGTACGGCTTCGCAGGCCTTGCCCGTCAACAGCACGTCCCGTACACCGGGTGCGATCGTCGTGGCGAAGTCGATCGCACCGAGCTTCTTGAGCGCCCGGCCCGCGCTGCCGAGCTTGTAGAACATCTGGAGGTAGTCGAGGAGTGCGCGCTCCGCATCGATCGCGAGGGCGAACACCTCGCCGCCGCCCGGCGCGACGGCGATCTTGCGCTCCTCGTACGGAAGGGAATCCGCCTCGAAGAGCTGGGCGATGCCCTGCCTGCCCTCGACCTCGACGAGAAGGGTGCGCTTGCCCTCGGTCGCGAGGGCGAGCGCGAGGGCGGCGGCGACCGTGGTCTTACCGGTACCGCCCTTGCCGCTGACGACCTGGAACCTGCTCACGTATTCGAGCCTAACCAGTACGGCCCCGGGCTACGCACGAGCCCGTACGTGCCAGGCATTACAGTCGGCCTATGACCAAGTGGGAATACGCGACCGTGCCGCTCCTCGTGCACGCGACGAAGCAGATTCTGGACACCTGGGGCGAGGACGGCTGGGAGCTGGTCCAGGTCGTTCCCGGCCCGAACAACCCCGAGCAGCTCGTGGCCTACCTGAAGCGGGAGAAGGCGTAGTGGCGGGCGCCGTCGAGGCGAAGCTCGCCGAACTCGGGCTGACGCTGCCGGACGTCGTACCGCCGCTCGCCTCGTATCAGCCGGCCGTCCAGTCCGGTGTGTACGTGTACACATCGGGCCAGCTGCCCATGGTGGAGGGCAAGCTTCCGGTCACCGGCAAGGTCGGTGCGGAGGTCACGCCGGACGAGGCCAAGGAGCTGGCCAGGACCTGCGCGCTCAACGCGCTGGCCGCCGTGAAGTCGGTCGCGGGCGACCTGGACCGGATCAAGCGGGTCGTGAAGGTCGTGGGCTTCGTCGCCTCGGCCTCCGACTTCACCGGGCAGCCCGCCGTGATCAACGGTGCGAGCGAGCTGCTCGGCGCAGTGCTCGGCGACAAGGGCGTGCATGCGCGCAGCGCCGTGGGCGTCGCCGTGCTGCCGCTGGACGCGCCGGTCGAGGTCGAGGTGCAGGTCGAGCTGGACGGGGCCTGAGCCACTGCCGCAGTGAGGCGGGTACCTCCGTGATCCATGATCCCGTCCGGTCCGTGCGACCGGGCGGGATCACGCGTTTCACACCCCCGGGTCCGTGCGTGACGCGTGTCTCGTCCCGTGCGCCCCTTGCCGCCTCTCGAACATCGTCGCGGTTCCGGATAGCCTCCGGCCATGTCCAATGGTCAGTGGTACCCACCGGAATGGCCCGACCGGGTCCGGGCACTCGCCGCAGGCGAGCTCACGGCCGCGACCCCCCGGCGCGCCGCCACCGTGATGCTGCTCCGGGACCCCTCTGGCACCGAGGGCGGGCCCACCGTCCACATGCTGCGCCGCCGCACCTCCATGGCTTTTGCCGGAGGCGCGTACGCCTATCCGGGTGGCGGCGTCGACCCGCGCGACGACGACCGCCTCGTCGGCTGGGCCGGACCCGCGCTGGAGCTCTGGGCCGAGCGGCTCGGCGTCGGTACGGTCGCCGAGGCGCAGGCCATCGTCTGTGCGGCGGTCCGTGAGACGTACGAGGAGTCGGGTGTCCTCCTTGCCGGGCCGACCGCCGACACCGTCGTCAGCGACACCACGGGCGCCGACTGGGAGGCGGACCGCGAGGCCCTCGTCGCCCGCGAGCTGTCCTTCGCCGAATTCCTGGACCGGCGCGGGCTCGTACTCCGCTCCGATCTGCTCGGGGCGTGGGCGCGCTGGATCACGCCCGAGTTCGAACCCCGGCGCTACGACACCTGGTTCTTCGTCGCCGCGCTCCCCGAGGGGCAGCGCACCCTCTCCCACGGCCCTGAAGGCATGGGAAGCGCCCCCTCCGCCTCCACCGAGGCCGACCTCGCGCTATGGATCTCCCCGGCGGAGGCCACCGACGGATACGACCGGGGCGAGCTGCTCATGATGCCGCCGACCGTGTCGACGCTGCGTCAGCTGCGCCCGTACGGCACCGCGGCCGAGGCGCTGAAGGCCGCGTCCTCCCAGGACCTCACCCCGGTACTCGCACAGGCCCGGCTGGAGGACGGCGAACTGGTGCTGAGCTGGCCGGGGCACGACGAATTCACCAAGCACATCCCGACCGGAGATGGTTCCGCATGAGCGACGCAGCAGCGCTGCCCGGGCAGCCGCGCGGCGGGGTCCTCTCCGGCCCCGCGACCGCCCGTACGGTCAACGTCCTCGCCCCCAACGCCTCGGCGATGACGCTCGACGGCACCAACACCTGGATCGTCGCCGAGCCCGACTCCGACCTTGCGGTCGTCATCGACCCGGGCCCGCTGGACGACAGCCATCTGCAGGCCGTCATCGACACCGCCGAGCGCGCCGGCCGGCGGATCGGCCTCACGCTCCTCACCCACGGCCACCCCGACCATGCGGAGGGCGCGGCGCGCTTCGCCGAGCTGACCCGTACAGCGGTGCGGGCGCTGGACCCGGCGCTGCGGCTCGGCGAGGAGGGGCTGACGACGGGCGATGTGATCACCACCGGAGGGCTCGAACTGCGGGTGGTCCCGACCCCCGGGCACACCTCCGACTCGCTCTCCTTCCATCTGCCCGCCGACCGGGCGGTGCTGACCGGCGACACGATCCTCGGCCGCGGCACCACGCTCGTCGCGCACCCCGACGGGCGGCTCGGTGACTACCTCGACTCGCTGCGGCGGCTGCGCTCGCTGGCGGTCGACGACGGGGTGCACACGGTGCTGCCAGGGCACGGTCCGGTCCTGGACGACGCACAGGGCGCGGTCGAGTTCTATCTCGCCCACCGCGCGCACCGGCTCGCCCAGGTGGAGACGGCGGTGGAGGCCGGGCACCGCTCGGCCACGGAGGTGGTCGCGTACGTGTACGCGGACGTGGACCGGTCGCTGTGGCCCGCGGCGGAGCTGTCGGTGCGGGCGCAGCTGGAGTACCTGGGCGAGCACGGGCTGATCTGAGCCGCTGTGACGGCCGCGGCGCTGCTATCAGGGCTGCGCGGCGCCGACGCGCCGTGACGCGCGAGAGGCCCCGCCGTCCGGTGGGGCCTCTCGCGTCGTGAGGGGGTGGTGTCCGGCTAGCGCGAACGCTTCGCCAGGCGCTCCACATCCAGCAGGATCACGGCGCGCGCCTCCAGGCGGAGCCAGCCGCGGCCCGCGAAGTCGGCGAGCGCCTTGTTGACCGTCTCGCGGGAGGCGCCGACCAGCTGGGCCAGCTCTTCCTGGGTCAGGTCGTGGACGACGTGGATGCCTTCCTCCGACTGGACGCCGAACCGGCGCGACAGGTCGAGAAGGGCGCGGGCGACACGGCCCGGTACGTCGGAGAAGACCAGGTCGGACATCTGGTCGTTGGTCTTGCGCAGTCGGCGGGCGACGGCGCGCAGCAGGGCCGTGGCCACCTCGGGGCGGGCGTTCAGCCAGGGCTGGAGGTCGCCGTGGCCGAGGCCGAGGAGCTTGACCTCGGTCAGCGCGGTGGCGGTGGCGGTGCGCGGGCCCGGGTCGAAGAGCGACAGCTCACCGATCAGCTCGCCGGGGCCGAGGACGGCCAGCATGTTCTCGCGTCCGTCGGGGGACGTGCGGTGGAGCTTCACCTTGCCCTCGGTGACCACGTACAGGCGGTCACCCTGGTCGCCCTCGTGGAAGAGAGCGTCGCCGCGTGCGAGGGTCACCTCACTCATCGAGGCGCGGAGCTCCGCGGCCTGCTCATCATCGAGCGCCGCGAAAAGCGGGGCGCGCCGCAGAACGTCGTCCACGAGTTCTCTCCTTGTCGGCCTGTTCAGGGAACCGTGGTCCCCATCATGCCGGACGGTAAAACAGTGCGATCAATCACAAACCAGTTTGACGCACGGGCGCGCCTCATCGTGCCGCAGGGGGCCGATAGGGGACGGATCCACGGTGACCGGGGCGGATGTCACTGCCTGGCTCTAGGCTGGCCGGGTGTCCAACAAGCCGGTGAGAGCGCAGGCCAAGGGGGCTGATGGGGTGTCGGAAGACCATAATTCCGCTGTGGGCGAACAGGCTGCAAGTCAACCGACAAAAGCCGCAAAACGCCCGACTGGGGAGTCGGTGAAGCCGGTGAAGTCCGAGGGGCCCGCGAAGGCGTCCAGCGGCTCCGCAAAGAAGGCCGGGGCATCGGCGAAGACGTCCGGAGCGTCCGGGAAGACGGCCGGGGCATCGGTGAAGCCGGGAAAGCCCGGGAAGCCGGAGTCGCACCTCGCGATGGTCCGCCGCGCTCGCCGGATCAACCGCGAGCTCGCCGAGGTCTATCCGTACGCCCACCCGGAGCTGGACTTCCGGAACCCCTTCGAACTCCTGGTCGCCACGGTCCTCTCCGCCCAGACCACCGATCTGAGAGTCAACCAGACCACCCCCGCGCTCTTCGCCGCCTACCCGACCCCCGAGGACATGGCGGCGGCCGTCCCCGAGCAGCTGGAGGAGATCATCCGGCCGACCGGCTTCTTCCGGGCCAAGGCCAGGTCGCTGATGGGGCTCTCCGCGTCCCTCAGGGACAATTTCGGCGGTGAGGTCCCGGGGCGGCTCGCGGACCTGGTCACGCTGCCCGGCGTCGGCCGCAAGACCGCCAATGTCGTCCTCGGCAATGCCTTCGGCGTCCCCGGCATCACGGTCGACACCCACTTCGGCCGGCTGGTCCGCCGCTGGAAGTGGACGGAGCAGGAGGACCCGGAGAAAATCGAGGCTGAGATCGCCGCGATCTTCCCCAAGAGCGAGTGGACGATGCTCTCGCACCGCGTCATCTTCCACGGCCGCCGCATCTGCCACGCCCGCAGGCCTGCCTGTGGTGCCTGCCCGATCGCCCCGCTCTGCCCCTCGTACGGCGAGGGCGAGACGGATCCGGAGAAGGCCCGGAAGCTCTTGAAGTACGAGATGGGCGGGCAGCCCGGCCAGCGGCTGAGCCCGCCGCCCGACTACCCGGGCAAGCCCGCGCCGGCGCTGGGAGCCGGGTGACGGGGGCGCCCTTCCGGAACGAAATGCGCGACCGCAGGCGTTGTGAGACGAGGGGTGCCTATGAAGACGCACGAACAGAGCCACGTGGAGGATCACTCCGCCGGTGTGGGCCGGGACGGCGCGATCGCCGTCTCGACGGACGGGCTGCCCGAGTGGCTCGAGCCCGTCGCCCGCGCCGCGCGGACCATCGAGCCCCGGCAGCTCAGCCGCTTTCTGCCGCCCGAGAACGGCGCCGGGCGCCAGTCCGCCGTCCTTGTCTTGTTCGGTGAGGGCGAGCGTGGGCCCGAGCTGCTCCTGATGGAGCGCTCGGGCTCACTGCGTTCCCACCCCGGACAGCCCTCCTTCCCCGGGGGAGCCCTGGACCCCGAGGACGGCGACCAGGCGACCGCAGGGCCGCTCAGGGCGGCTCTGCGGGAGGCCGAGGAGGAGACCGGACTCGATCCCTGCGGCGTCCAGCTCTTCGCTGTGCTGCCCCGGCTCTACATCCCGGTGAGCAGTTTCGTCGTCACGCCCGTACTTGGCTGGTGGCGGGCGCCGAGCCCGGTCGGGGTCGTCGATCCGGCCGAGACTGCCCGGGTCTTCACGGTTCCGGTGGTGGATCTCACTGATCCGGCCAATCGGGTGACGACGGTGCACCCCAGCGGTCACCGGGGCCCGGCATTCCTGGTCGAATCGGCACTGGTCTGGGGTTTCACCGCCGGGGTGATCGACCGCATTCTGCACTTCGCGGGGTGGGAGCGCCCCTGGGACGGGACCAGGCAGGTGCCGCTCGACTGGCGCGCATGACAGGCTGACTTCCATGCTGGGGCGTTCGGGCCTGCCCGGTCCCAGCCGAACGGGTCCGGTGACGAGTCTGCGAGGCAATAGACGGTGAACGTGCTGGACTTCCTGCTGCTGGCCGGCGCCGTGTGGTTCGCCGTGATCGGCTACCGCCAGGGCTTCGTCGTCGGCATCCTGTCGGTCATCGGCTTCCTGGGCGGCGGCCTGGTCGCCGTCTACCTGCTGCCGGTCCTGTGGGACCAGCTGACGGACGGCTCCCAGGTTTCCTCCACGGCCGCCGTGGTCGCGGTCATCATCGTGATCGTGTGCGCCTCCGTCGGCCAGGCGTTCACCACCCACCTCGGCAGCAAACTCCGGCGGCACATCACGTGGTCGCCCGCCCGCGCCCTCGATGCCACCGGCGGCGCACTCGTCAATGTGGTCGCGATGCTGCTGGTGGCGTGGCTGATCGGTTCCGCACTGGCGGGCACGTCGCTGCCGACGCTGGGCAAGGAGGTGCGTAACTCCTCGGTGCTGCTCGGGATCTCCCGGGTGATGCCCGCCCAGGCCTCCAACTGGTTCGCGGACTTCTCCTCCGTCCTCGCGCAGAACGGCTTCCCGCAGGTCTTCAGCCCCTTCGCCAACGAGCCGATCACCGAGGTCAAGGCCCCGGATCCGGCCCTGGCCGGCAGCCCCGTCGCGGCCCGCGCCAAGCAGTCCATCGTCAAAGTCGTCGGTACGGCCCCGAGTTGCGGCAAGGTCCTCGAAGGCACCGGCTTCGTCTTCTCCGACCGCCGGGTGATGACCAACGCCCATGTCGTCGGCGGCGTCGACGAGCCGACCGTCCAGATCGGCGGCCAGGGGCGGCTGTACGACGCGAAGGTCGTCCTCTACGACTGGCAGCGCGACATCGCCGTACTCGACGTCCCGGACCTCGACGCGAAGCCGCTGAAGTTCACCGATACGGACCACGACGCCGCGACGGGGCACGACGCCATCGTCGCGGGCTTCCCGGAGAACGGCTCGTACGACGTACGCTCCGCGCGCGTCCGCGGCCGCATCGACGCCGACGGCCCGGACATCTACCACCGGGGCACCGTTCGCCGCGATGTGTACTCGCTCTTCGCGACGGTCCGCCAGGGCAACTCCGGCGGACCGCTGCTGACCGCCGACGGCAAGGTGTACGGGGTCGTCTTCGCCAAGTCGCTGGACGACCCCGACACGGGTTACGCCCTGACCGCCGACGAGATCCGCCAGGACATCGCCGACGGCCGCACCGCCAACCAGCAGGTCGACAGCCAGGCGTGCGCGCTGTAGGGAAACGGACAGGGGTCGGCCCGGGTCCGGGCCGTCTGATCAGGTCAGGACTGCGTCATCCGCGGGGATGGCGCAGCCGCGCCGAGACCCAGCGGGCCCGGCGGCGAAGAATGTGTGGAATGCCCAGCTGGGGATCATGCAGGTCATGCACACCGGGCACCCGGCCTTGAAGGCCGTCCCCCTCATGAATGCTCGGATCCGCCGTGGCGGTCGAGCGACGATTGCGTGCTGTGTCACCGAAGTCGTGCGTCCAGCCCATACCTCGACGTCTGCCCGTGCCTCATGGTCGGTAATCGTGCGGGCGCCAGCCAATTGGCCTATGCGCCAGGCAATTGGCTGTTCGTCGGACAAGTGTGCTCTTCCGGCCACCGGCTGGTCGCGCCCGGTTACCTGTCCGGCGACCCCCAGGTTCCGTCCCGGGCTACCGGTCGGGCTCGGGATCCTTGAGCCAGTTGATGAGTTCGGTCGAGAATCCGGCCGGATCCTCCTCGTGCGGGAAGTGCCCCAGACCATCGAAAAGTCGCCAACGGTATGGCGCTTCGACGTACTCGCCGGACCCCGCCGCACTCCGCGTACGGGCCACCGGATCGAGCGAACCGTGCAGATGCAGCGTCGGCACCCGTACCGGGCGCTTCATCCGGCGGTTGAACTGGATGCCGTCCGGGCGCGCCATGGAGCGCACCATCCAGCGGTACGGCTCGATCGAGCAGTGAGCCGTCGAGGGGATGCACATCGCACGCCGGTAGACGTCCACTGTCGCGTCGTTGGGGAACTCGGGCGTCCGCGGACCCGACCAGTCGCGGATCAGCCGGCCCACCAAGGCCCCGTCGTCCGCGACGAGCTGACGCTCCGGCACCCAGGGGCGCTGGAAGCCCCAGATGTAGGAGCCCGCCCGGGACTGCGCGAAGTCGGAGAGCATCGAGGACCGCCAGCGGCGCGGATGCGGCATCGAGGAGACCACCAGCCGGCGCACCAGCTTGGGCCGCATCACCGCGGCCGTCCAGGCGAGGTATCCGCCCATGTCATGGCCGACCAGCGCCGCGTCCGGCTCGCCGAGCGACCGGATCACACCGCTGACGTCGAGGGCCAGGTTGGCGGGGTCGTACCCCCGCGGTGTGCGGTCGCTGCCGCCCACCCCGCGCAGATCCATCGCGACGGCACGGAACCCGGCGTCGGCGAGCGCGGTCAGCTGATGGCGCCAGGTCCACCAGAACTGCGGGAAGCCGTGCAGCAGCAGTACCAGAGGGCCGTCGCCCAGCTCGGCAATGTGGAAGCGTGCCCCGTTGGCTGCCACGTCCCGGTGGCTCCAGGGACCGTCGATCCGTACGGGACTGCCGGAGCCGGGGCCTGCCGAGCCGGGGCCTTTGGGGTCGAGTGCGCTGGAATCGGGGACGGTCATGTGGACGAGCGTGCCACAGCGGACGCCTCGTCCTTGACCGCGGACTCCGCTCCGGCCTTCTCCGTCCGCGTGCTGCCCGAAGCTGTGACGGCCGGGAGACCGGCACGCGCGGTGATCGCCGGACGCGGGTGCGGCTTGACGCCCTGCAGCACGGCCGCCGTCTGCTTGGCCGACGCGATCGACTTCTCCGGCGGCTTGACCTTCTTGAACTTGGCGATGGCGAACAGCGCGAGCAGCACCCCCAGCACGATGAAGGCGAGACCCACGATCCCGAAGCACCAGGCGAGGCCCAGTCCCGTGGTGTGGATCCAGTAGGCGGCTCCGAAGCTCAGAACTGGGATCGCGAACAGAATCAGCACTCCCGCGATGATGAATGCCACACTGCCGGTCACGCCCCGCTTGACGTCCTGCCGCACCTCGGCCTTGGCCAGGGCGATCTCGTCGTGCACCAGTGCGGACACCTCGGCCGTCGCCGAGGCGACCAGCTGCCCGAGACTGCGGTCTGCGCTGCCCGCGTAGTTGCCGGGGTCGCTCATCCCTGACTCCCTCTTCTGCTCTCCTGCTCAACACATCTGGTGTCAGATCATGCCGGACTGTCCGGCTTGCTGCTCGCCGCCCCCGCCGCTTGGGCAAGGCGCCGGTGCTCTGCGGCCTTCTTCTCGTAGATCGCGGCCATCCGTAGGTGGTACGCCGGATCGTCCTGTTCGTAGACGTCGGGTACCCCGTCCTCGTCCTCGTCGCGCTCCTCCGCCTCGTACAGCGCCTGGTAGGTACGTACCCGGAGTTTGAGCAGCACACCGGAGAACATGGCTGCTATCAGCGACCCCAGCAGCACGGCTGCCTTGATCTCGTTCTCGACGAACGCGTCGCCCGCGAACGCCAGCTCGCCGATGAGCAGCGAGACGGTGAAGCCGATCCCGGCGAGTGAGGCGACCGCGAAGACGTCCGCCCAGGCCAGGTCCTTGTTCAGCTCCGCCTTGGTGAAGCGGGCGGTCAGCCATGTACCGCCGAAGATGCCGACCGTCTTGCCGACGACGAGCCCCAGCACGACACCGAGCGTCTCGGGCCGCGTGAAGACATGTGCCACCGCGTCGCCGGAGAGCGATACGCCGGCCGAGAACAGCGCGAACAGCGGCACGGCGAGACCGGCCGACAGCGGGCGCATCAAGTGTTCGATGTGCTCGCCGGGGGAGTGCTCCTCGCCCTCGCGCCGGGTGCAGCGCAGCATCAGTCCCATGGCGACACCGGCGATGGTGGCGTGGATGCCGCTGTTGTACATCAGTCCCCAGATGACCAGGGCGAGCGGGATGTAGACGTACCAGCCGCGCACGTTCTTGCGCAGCAGGAGGTAGAAGACGGCGAGGCCGACGAAGGCGCCGGCGAGCGCGGCGAGGTCGATGTGGTCGGTGAAGAAGACCGCGATGATCAGGATCGCGAAGAGGTCGTCGACGACGGCGAGCGTGAGCAGGAAGGCGCGGAGCGCGGACGGCAGTGAGGTGCCGATGACCGCAAGCACAGCGAGTGCGAAGGCGATATCGGTGGCCGTGGGGACGGCCCATCCGGCGGTCGAACCGCCGCCGATCACGTTCACCAGCGTGTAGACGACGGCCGGCACAGCCATTCCGCACACGGCGGCGATGACCGGCAGCGCGGCCGCCTTGGGATCGCGCAGCTCACCTGCGACCAGTTCGCGCTTGAGCTCGACGCCCGCGACGAAGAAGAAGATGGCGAGCAGCCCATCGGCCGCCCAGTGCTGCACGGAGAGATTCAGTCCTATGGAACCCGGACCGAAGTGGAAGTCGCTGAGGGCCCGGTAACTGGAGCCGAAGGTGTTTGCCCAGACCAGCGCCGCGATCGCGGCGACCAGCAGGATGACCCCGCCGACGGTCTCGGTGCGCAGGGCGTCCGCGAGGTAGTTCCGCTCAGGGAGGGAGAGGCGCCCGAGGAAGGTCCGGCGGGACGTCGGGGGTGTGCGGGTGGGCGCGGCCACGAGTGGAGACCTCCGGGTCGGTTCGGCAGCGATGGCATGGCTGATGCACTTGCCGACCAGACTTCCCGGCACACCCTGTGGAGATTTCTTGATGTGTTGTTGACGTTGCTGCCACTGTACCCGGGGGTGTGCGGGGGCGTATCCAGTGATCTTCACCTTAATTGCCTGAGGGGCACCCGGCGCGTTGCCGGATGCCCCTCGGGTTCGTGCATGTGCGTTGGCCGGTGCTCCGGCCTTCTGCCTGTGCGTCTGTCAGTCCTCGGACGATGACGACGTCGGCAGCTGCGTCTGGATGAGGTCCATCACCGAGGAGTCGGTGAGCGTGGTGACGTCGCCCAGCTCGCGGTTCTCCGCGACGTCACGCAGCAGACGCCGCATGATCTTGCCGGAGCGGGTCTTCGGCAGTTCGGCCACCGGCAGGATTCGCTTCGGCTTGGCGATCGGGCCGAGCGTGGCACCGACGTGGTTGCGCAGGTCCGCGACGAGCTCGTCGGAGGCGGACGCCGAACCACGCAGGATCACGAACGCGACGATGGCCTGACCGGTCGTCTCGTCGGCCGCGCCGACCACGGCCGCCTCGGCGACCGCCGGGTGCGACACGAGTGCCGACTCGACCTCGGTCGTCGAGATGTTGTGCCCGGACACGAGCATCACGTCGTCGACCCGGCCGAGCAGCCAGATGTCGCCGTCCTCGTCCTTCTTGGCGCCGTCGCCCGCGAAGTACTTGTCCTCGAAGCGCGACCAGTACGTGTCGATGAAGCGCTGGTCGTCGCCCCAGATGGTGCGGAGCATCGACGGCCACGGCTCGGTGAGGACGAGGTAGCCGCCCCCGCCGTTCTCCACCTCGTGGGCCTCGTCGTCGACGACGGTGGCGGAGATTCCGGGCAGGGCGCGCTGCGCCGAACCGGGCTTGGTGTCCGTGACACCGGGCAGCGGCGAGATCATCATCGCGCCGGTCTCGGTCTGCCACCAGGTGTCCACGATCGGGCACCTGTCGGCGCCGATGTGCTTGCGATACCACATCCATGCCTCGGGGTTGATCGGCTCACCGACCGAACCGAGGACCCGCAGCGAGGACAGGTCGAACTTGGCGGGGATGTCGTCTCCCCACTTCATGAACGTACGGATCGCGGTCGGCGCGGTGTAGAGGATCGTGACGCCGTACTTCTGCACGATCTCCCAGAAGCGCCCCTGGTGGGGGGTGTCGGGCGTGCCCTCGTACATGACCTGCGTCGCGCCGTTGGCCAGCGGTCCGTAGACGATGTACGAGTGCCCGGTCACCCAGCCGATGTCGGCCGTGCACCAGTAGACGTCGGTCTCCGGCTTGAGGTCGAAGACCGCGTTGTGGGTGTACGCGGCCTGCGTGAGGTAGCCGCCGGAGGTGTGCAGGATGCCCTTCGGCTTACCCGTCGTACCCGAGGTGTAGAGGATGAAGAGCGGCTGCTCCGCCTCGAAGGCCTCGGGGGTGTGCTCGGCGGACTGGCGGCCGGTGATCTCGTGCCACCAGACGTCGCGGCCCTCGGTCCACGCGGTGTCCTGGCCAGTGCGCCGCACCACGAGGACGTGCTCGACGCTGTCGATACGGGATACGGCGTCGTCGACCGCAGGCTTCAGCGCCGACGGCTTGCCGCGGCGGTAGCCGCCGTCGGCGGTGATGACGACCTTGGCGTCCGCGTCCTGGATGCGGGCGGCGATGGCGTCGGCGGAGAAGCCGCCGAAGACCACCGAGTGCGTGGCACCGATGCGGGCGCAGGCCAGCATCGCGACGGCGGCCTCGGGGATCATCGGCAGGTAGACGGCGACCCGGTCGCCCTTGCCGACACCGAGCTCGGTGAGGGCGTTGGCGGCGCGGGAGACCTCGTCCTTAAGCTCCGCGTAGGTGATCGCGCGGCTGTCGCCGGGCTCGCCCTCGAAGTGGATGGCGACCCGGTCGCCATGGCCCGCCTCGACGTGGCGGTCCACGCAGTTGTACGCGACGTTCAGCCTGCCGTCCGCGAACCACTTCGCGAAGGGCGGGTTGCTCCAGTCGAGCGTCTCGGTCGGCTCCGTGGCCCAGGTCAGGCGGCGGGCCTGCTCGGCCCAGAAGCCCAGCCGGTCCGTCCTGGCCTGCTCGTACGCCTCCGCTGTGACGTTGGCGTTCGCGGCCAGATCGGCAGGCGGTGCGAACCGCCGCTCCTCCTTGAGCAGGTTGGCCAGGCTTTCGTTGCTCACGACATCTCCCATTCCCAGGGTGTCCGTTGTGTCCCGGCGCATAGCTCATCAGTCCAGGGGCCGGGTGACAAGTGTCTGCCGGGAATTGGTTTAGACCTGTGTTTTCGTGTATGGGGCACGATCCTGCTCCCCCACCTGCGATGCGCTGCAGCACAGTGCGATGCGGAAGCGGGACCACAAGGTCTCACGGAACCGAGGTGCGTCCGGTTCAGGCGCTTGTACGTTCCAACTCGCCGGAACCGGCAGGATCGCCGGGGCCCACGTGGTCGAAGACCTCGTCGAGACATGTACCGGCGCTCGCGCCCTCGGTCAGGAGGTATGCCTGCGCCTCACCGACATGGAAGTACATTCCGTGGAGCTGCAGCGTGCCCTCGGCGAGTCGCCGTGCCACCGATTCGTGGGCGCGCAGATGGTCCAGCTGCTGGACCACGTTGGTGAGGCAGAGCTGTTCCACGGCGTCGGCGGGCAGCCGGCCGGAGATCCGCGCCCAGGCGCGATGCCGGGACGTCATCCGCTGCAGGCTCGGCAGACCGTGCCGCAGCCACCGCCACAGGGGCGTCTGCGGGTTGTCCGGCTTGGCGCCCAGCAGTGCCTGCATCGCGCCGCAGCCGGAGTGGCCGCAGACCGTGATGGACTCCACCTGCAGCACCTCCACCGCGTACTCGATCGCGGCGCCCACCGATTCGTCGCCGGCTTCCGCGCCCGGTGGTGGCACCAGATTGCCGACGTTCCGCACGGTGAACAGGTCGCCCGGACCGCTGGCCGTGATCATGCTGGTGACCAGCCGGGAATCCGCGCAGGTGATGAAGAGCTGGGAGGGGTGCTGCCCCTCCCGGGCCAGCCGGGCCAGCTCATCGCGCACCAGCGGAGCCGTGTTGCGCTGGAACGAACTCAGACCACTGACCAGCCGGTGCGCGCCGGTCCCACGGGGAGCGGCGGGGGGTGTGGGGGATGACGGAGTGCCGGGAATGGGTTCGGCGGCCGGGGCCGAGGCGCTTGTGCCGGGCGTTGCGTTGCTCGTGATGTCGGTCATGGTGTCGGCCGCCGTGGTGTCGGTTGTTCCGGGACTGGGGCTGGGGTCGGCGGTGATGGCGGTGGTGTGATGCTCACCGTCGCCGGATCGCGTGCCGCAGTCGTGGTGGACGCTTTCCGGCTTGGGCCGGTCGTGGCAGTGGTGATTGCGCCACGGCGTCCAGGGGCGGCAGCAGGAGTGCGCCGCCGAGGCAGGCTCGGCGATCCGGCCGCCGGATCTGCCGGTGAAGACGACCCGGCCGCCCTGGGCGGTCTGAGCGTTGCTCCAGTCCTGGATCGTCTCGTATGCCGCATGGTCCATGAAGGAGCCGTCCAACTCGACTACGGCATCACTGCCATGGGGAATCCGGCCGAGCGTCCTGCTGAGTCGTGGCACTGCGAGGAACGTCAACTGCCCGCGCACGACCACGAGATGCTGTCCTCCTCGATCCGTCACCGTGATCCGTGTGCGGGCCAGCCGGTGCAGAGCGATGACGACGGCCACCGCGACGCCGATCACCACGCCCCTCAGCACACCGAAGAGCACCACAGCGGTGATCGTCGCGCCGTAGACCGGGAATTCGCGGTGCTTGTGAACATTGCGGATATGGGCGAAGCTCACCATCTGGATGCCGACCATCATCACCAGTGCGGCGAGCGCGGCCAGCGGGATCCACTCCAGAGCCGTGACCAGCAACCCGGCGGCGAGCAGGACCCAGACACCGTGCAGAACGGTGGCGGCGCGGCCGGTGGCCCCGGCCCGCACATTCGCCGAACTCCGTACCGCTCCCCCTGACACCGGCAGCCCGCCCAGCAGGCCCGACAGCACATTGGAGATGCCCTGGCCGCGTAATTCGCGGTCGAGGTCGGAGCGCCTGACCGGCGGGGCGGTCGGGGCTGCCGGGGCGGGAGGCCCGGCGCCCTGCCGTCCGGCGCGGTCGGTGGTCAGCTTGTCCACTGCGACCGCGGCGAGCAGGGATTCGAGGCTGGCCACCAGCGTCACGGTGAACACGGCGGTGGCGAGGCCCAGTACGGGGCCCTGCGGCAGTTCGGGCAGGGCGTGCGACCGCCAGGAGGGCAGATCCACCCGGGCGATCCCGGGAGCCGCCACCGCGGCCACCGCTGTTGCGATCGCCACCGAGGCGAGGGCCGCCGGAATCCTCCGTACCGCCCGCCCGATCCGCCCGGGGAGCCGTGGCCAGGCCATCAGGATGGCGATGGTCAGTCCGCCGATGAGAGGGGCGGCCGGGCTGATCCGGTCCAACTGGGCAGGCAGTGCGAGGGCGTTGTCGACGGCTGTGCTCTGGGGCGAGCCGCCGAGCACGATATGCAGCTGGGCCAGTGCGATGGACACGCCGATACCGGCCAGGGTGCCGTGCACGATGGCGGGACTGACGACGAGAGCGCTGCGCGCGGCACGCACCGCGCCCAGCAGCATCTGCAGCAGCCCGGCGCCGATGGTGATCGCGCAGGTGGTGCGCCAGCCGTAGATCTGGATCAACTCGGCTGTGACGACGGTCAGTCCGGCGGACGGGCCACTGACCTGAAGGGGAGTGCCACCGAGCAGTCCGGCGACGATGCCGCCGACGGCCGCGGCGACGAGTCCGGCTTCCAGCGGGGCGTCCATGGCCACGGCGAGGCCGAGCGACATGGGAACGGCAATGAGAAGGACAGTGATCGATGCGGACAGGTCGGCGCCCGCGATACGGAATCGTCCGCCGCGACGCGGCGGTGGCGGGCTGTGAGGTCGCTTGATTCCCGGGCCGTTGGACTGGCGCCAACTGCGGGACGTGTGGTCATGACGTGCGGGGACGCAGGCAGGCATGTTCCCGTCTCCTCCGGGGCAGCGCGGTCGCGGAATGTGGGGACGCGGCCGTGGGTCACGGCGTGCAGCGGCGGGATTTCTCAACTCTCGGTAAATGGATCGTAATGGAGAGTAAAGAGCCGTGTCCATGATTGAGGGCAAATGGTCCACTCAATCACCCATTCACGTGAATAGGCGGCTTTTCATATGGCCTGTTGTGTCGATTCGTTCAAGGGTGCGTGAGAACGTGGCTGCGCCGCGTCGGCGCATTCCACGCAAATTACCTGAAACGGAAGAGGGTGGGCGGATGATGGCCGCCATGAAGAGGGTCGCCCTGGGTGCCATGGCCGTCGCGCTCGTTGCGGGAGTCGCCGGCTGTTCCGGCTCCGGTTCGGCTTCGGGTTCGGCTGTCGGGGCTGCCGGGCCGGGTGCCGAGAAGGGGGCCGCCGGGCCCAAGGGAAACGCCCCCGAGAAGGCCTTCCGGCTTATCGGCGACGGCTCCACCTCCTTCACCGGCAGCCAGCCGAAGCAGCCCGTACCCATGCGCTTGACACCTGGTCAACAGCCCCCGCAGTTCGTGGTGTTCTCCTGGGACGGCGTGGGTGGGGACAGCCAGGAACTCTTCTCCCGCTTTCGCGAGGTCGGCAGGAAGTACCACGCGAACATGACGTACTTCCTCAGCGGCGTGTACATGCTGCCGGAGGAGAAGCGGGAGCTCTACGACCCGCCCAAGCACAACGCGGGCAGCTCCGACATCGGCTTCAACGAAATCAAGGGGATCCGGGACACCATCACCCAGATCCGGGGCGCCTGGCAGGACGGCGACGAGATCGGCACCCACTTCAACGGCCACTTCTGCGGCCCGGACGGTGGTGTCGGCACCTGGTCGGTCGCCGAGTGGAAGCGCGAGATCAGCCAGGCCAAGGCCTTCGTGAAGAAATGGAGGACGAACGTCCCGGACCTCGCGGACGAGAAGCCGCTGCCCTTCGACTACGACACGGAGCTGGTCGGCGGCCGCACCCCCTGCCTGGAGGGGCGGAAGAACATGGTGGTCGCAGCGCGGTCGATGGGCTTCCGCTACGACTCCAGCGGCGCCGACAAGCAGGTCTGGCCGAAGAAGAAGGACGGCGTCTGGGACCTCTCCCTGCAATTCGTGCCGGTGCCGGGGCGGGGGTTCGAGACGCTGTCGGCGGACTACAGCTTCATGATCAACCAGTCCGGGACGACCATGCAGGGCGACCCTGATCAGTACGAGTACTGGGGCGATCAGATGCGCGACGGCCTGATTCAGGCCTTCGACCGCGCGTACGAGGGAAACCGGGCCCCGCTGGTCATCGGCAACCACTTCGAGTCCTGGAACGGCGGCACATACATGCGCGCCGTCGAGGAGACCATCGAGGCGGTCTGCACCAAGGAGGGAGTCCGCTGTGTGTCCTTCAGGCAGCTGGCCGACTGGCTGGACGCCCAGGACCCGGCGACACTGGCGAAACTCCGCACGCTCGACGTCGGCCAGGCACCGAAGGAGGGCTGGGCGGCCCATCTCGCCGCCCAGGCCTCCGGACCGGCCAGGACCCCGGGAGCCGCCAAGGCTCCCGGTAAATCCGGCACGAAGCCGGCGGAGCACTGACGCAGGTCGATCCGCCGCCCGCCGGGTCGTCGGTGGACGGGGCTTCGGGCGACCGGCTCACGCGGGCTGTACGGCGGCTGCCTGTGCGCTCCGCTCGTCGAGCACGAAGGCGGGGTCGATTTGGGCGGCCAGGTCGGCGCCCGTCTTCTCGTTGCCCCAGCTCTCCGCGTTCTTCAAGTGGAAGTGCACCATCTGTCGTGTGTAGCGCTCCCAGTCGCGCTGCTCGTACGAGTCCTCCGCGGCGTTCTGCAGAGCTTGCAGGGCCATCCGGTTGTCCGCCTCCAGAAGCTCGAAGCGGGCCGGGCGTCCCTTCTCCATCGCCCGGACCCAGTCCGAGTGGCCGACCGTGACCAGCAGGTCGTCGCCGACTTCGGCGCGCAGGAAGTCCAGGTCGTCCTGGCCCTGCACCTTGTTGCCCACGACCTTCAGGGCGACCCCGAAGTCCCGTGCGTACTCCTTGTACTGGCGATAGACCGAGACGCCCTTACGGGTCGGCTCGGCGACCAGGAACGTCATGTCGAAGCGGGTGAACATGCCGGACGCGAACGAATCCGAACCCGCGGTCATGTCGACGACCACATAGTCGTCAGGGCCGTCGACAAGGTGGTTGAGGCAGAGCTCGACCGCGCCGACCTTGGAGTGATAGCACGCCACCCCGAGATCCGACTCGGTGAACGGTCCGGTGGCCATCAGCCGGATCTCCCCGTCGTCGAGACCGACCGCGCGGGCACACGCGTCGTAGACCGGGTTGTCCTCGCGGACCCGCAGCAGCCGCGAGCCCTCGCCGGGCGGAGTCGTCTTGATCATTGTCTCCACCGAGGCGATGCGGGGGTTGCTTCCCCGCAGGTACTCCTTGATCAGGGGCAGGTGCGCACCCATGGCGGGCAGCGCCGCGGCCTCCTCCTCGTCGAGGCCGAGCGCGGCCCCGAGGTGCTGGTTGATGTCGGCGTCCACCGCGACGACATGGGCTTCATTGGCGGCAAGGTGGCGGATGAAGAGCGAGGACAGCGTGGTCTTGCCGCTGCCGCCCTTCCCCACGAAAGCGATCTTCATGTTCACCTAGGGTAGCGGTGTAACTGCGCTGTGCAGTCGCACTTCGTGAAGAAGGCCACTCCGGGGTGGTAAGGGCGCGGGGGGCGCGTAGCCTCGCTACTTATGAGTACGCCTGCCTCAGATCCGCTCGCCGCCCTGGGTGCCCTGCCGGGTGTCACCGATGCGGTGGACTCCGTACGCAAGGCCGTCGACCGGGTCTACGGCCACCGCGTGATGCGACGCCGCAGTAACGAGATCACCGCGGAGGCGGCGCTCCGCGGCGCCCGCGGCTCCGCCGCGCTCTCCGGTGCCGACTGGAACCTGGAGGAGGTTCGGCGGCGCACCGACTTCAGCGGCGACGAGGAGTCGCAGGTGATCGGCGCCGCCCTGCGGCTGACCGCGGAGGCGGGCCAACTGCTCTCCATCTGGCGGCAGTCGCCGCTGCGGGTCCTCGCCCGGCTGCACCTTGTGGCGGCAGGCGGGGCAGCGCCCGACGACGCAATCGGCCGCCCGCGGCTGGCCGGTGAACCGGTCGACGAGCCGCTCATCGAAGCGCCGCTGCCCGACGCCGACGAGGTCGCCGGCCGGTTGGAGGGGCTCTCCGGCTTGATCCTTTCGGGAAGCGCGGCGCCCGCACTGGTGACGGCCGCGGTCGTGCACGGCGAACTGCTGGCGCTGCGTCCCTTCGGCTCGTACAACGGCCTCGTCGCGCGGACCGCCGAGCGGATCGTCCTGATCGGGAGCGGACTCGACCCGAAAGCGATCTGCCCCGCCGAGGTCGGTTACGCCGAGCAGGGCAGAGCGGCGTACGTCGCAGCGTTCGAGGGGTATCGGTCGGGAACGCCGGACGGGATGTCCGCCTGGATCGCACACTGCGGGCGCGCGGTGGAGCTGGGGGTCAGGGAATCGACGGCGGTCTGCGAAGCGCTTCAGCGCGGAGCCGCGTAACGACCCGGGGCTGCCGGAACGCACCTCAACTTGCGGGTCCGTCAAGCCTGTTGTGCTTCGTCATCACTGCCCGATAAAAGGGTTGCGGCGGTACCGTCCGCGGTACCGCCGCTGGCACGTCCACCCAGTTACCATGCGTCCTCGAAAATTGCCCATCAGGACGAGAACTCAGCCCGTTCCCTGGTGCGGCTGGCCCGTAATCGACGGGTCGACGTCGCGTGGGTGCTGGATATTCATGCTCGGTCCGTGGGGCCTTCTCTGCGTTTTCAGGTTAATCCTTTCGGATGTCCTTGGTCTCGCGGGCCGTTGAGTCCTTTGTACTCCAGAGCCAGGACGAGCGGTAGTGCTGGCCGCACTTCTTTACTTTTGCGTTCAAATAAGGACAAGTCGGGCGGGCGGTCGGGAGTGGGATCCGGACGTCGGCGGAGGGTGCGGATGCGAGTGGGTGGCTCCCCGGCCCACGTCCTGGAATGGCGGCCGAGGCGTGTTCGGGTTCGGGCGCAAGTCCGGGCCGAATGCCGGTCCTGGCCGGATGCTGGAGGTCAGCCGGATGCGGTGGTCGTGCGCCGGCGCGAGGTGTACCAGACCAGCCCCGCTGTGAGGGCCGCCGCGCCCATTGCTGCCGCGGCGACGAGTGCCGGGCGCGCCGGCATCGAGAAGGCGGGCAGCCGCTGCTTGAGCCGGACCGGGCGGTCGAAGACGAGAATCGGCCATTCCCGGAGCGTCGCCTCACGCCGCAGCGCGCGGTCCGGATTGACCGCGTGCGGGTGGCCCACGGACTCCAGCATCGGTACATCGGTCGCGGAATCGCTGTAGGCGTAGCACCGCGAGAGGTCGTATCCCTCGGACATGGCGAGCGCCTTGACCGCCTCGGCCTTCGTCGGCCCGTACGCGTAGTACTCCACCTCGCCGGTGAAGCAGCCGTCGTCGCCGACGACCATCCGAGTAGCGACGACCCGGTCGGCGCCCAGCAGCTCGCCGATCGGCTCGACGACCTCGGCGCCCGAGGTGGAGACGATGACGACGTCGCGTCCGGCGGTGTGATGTTCCTCGATGAGGGTCGCCGCCTCGTCGTAGATGATCGGGTCGATCAGATCGTGCAGGGTCTCGGCGACGATTTCCTTCACCTGCTGGACGTTCCAGCCCTTGCAGAGCGCGGAGAGATATTCGCGCATCCGCTCCATCTGGTCGTGATCGGCGCCCCCGGCGAGGAACACGAACTGTGCGTACGCGGTGCGCAGTACGGCGCGGCGGTTGATCAGTCCGCCTTGGTAGAAGGACTTGCTGAAGGTCAGAGTCGATGACTTCGCAATGACCGTCTTGTCCAGGTCGAAGAAGGCTGCTGTGCGCGGCAAGGAGTGGTTTTCCACAAGGCAGAGCATAGGGGGACACCATTCGGCGTAAACTCTGGTGCGCGGGTTTGCCTGAGAAGGCTCTCGGGTACACCATGGAAGTCACGGATCGTTCGCGACCGTGCTAACCCGGTCCGACTCCTCCCCCCCCGAGTCGGCCGTGGGGACGACCCCCGCTCTCCCCCCCGGCGGGGGTCGTCGCATGTCCGGACGCGTTTCTGCCGCTCGGAATCAAACATTCCGCCTCCTTCCCACTGCGACGGCGTGTCTTTTCGAGCCTGTCGCAGGACCCTGTTTCGTCACAGTGTGTAACGGATGTGCTGCTCTCCGGAAGTCCTCGGTTTGGGTGACCGAGATATTCACAACGGTGGAGTTGTCCACAGTTTTAGAGCAAGATCCACACGATTTTCCGAAGCGCTGCACGGTGATTCCACCCGCGAAGTCCGCGGGTTCCGGATATCGCCGAACTCGGAACGCGCCGAGATCGCTGCGAATCCGCGGTGAAGGTGCAGTGAGAAGGGGGCGGAGATCGTGACTGAATCCATCGCACGGGATCGTCTGCCGGTCGTCGGAGAACGCCGGGGCGGACCGTTGATCGTGACCGAGGATGCGGAACTGCTCGACGATCTGCTGAGGCTGTGCGCGGCCGCCGGCGCGGAGCCTGAGGTGCACCACACGCTGCCCGAGGGAAGGGGTGGCTGGGAGCAGGCGCCGATGGTCCTGGTGGGTGATGACGCGGCCCCGCGGTGCCGCGGAGCGCTGCGCAGGCAGGGCGTGATGCTCGTCGGGCACGACCAGGATGCACCGGATGTCTGGCGGCAGGCCGTCGAGATCGGGGCCGAATATGTGCTACGGCTGCCCGATGCGGAGAGCTGGCTCGTCGATCAGATCGCCAATGCGGCAGAGGGGGTGGGGCGGCCCGCTCTCACCGTCGGGGTGATCGGCGGGCGGGGCGGCGCCGGCGCGTCCACGCTGGCCTGTGCTCTCGCTGTGACCGCGGCCAGGGCCGGGCGGCGGACGATGCTGATCGATGGCGATCCGCTGGGTGGCGGCATCGATGTGCTGCTCGGCGGCGAGCGGGCCGAGGGAATGAGGTGGCCGGATTTCGCTCATTCCAAAGGACGGGTGGGCGGTGGCGCCCTGGAGGAGTCGCTGCCCGCACTGCACGGGCTGCGGGTGCTCAGCTGGGGGCGTGACGACTGGGTGGTCATCCCGCCGCAGGCCATGGAGGCGGTGCTGGCGGCCGCCCGCAGGCTCGGCGGGGTGGTGGTCGTCGACCTGCCGCGCCGGGTCGACGAGTCGGTGGCGAAGGCGCTTGCGCAGCTGGACCTCGGGCTGCTCGTGGTCCCCGGTGAACTGCGGGCGGTCGCGGCGGCAAAACGCGTGGCGTCGACGGCCGGGATGGTCCTGGGCGACCTGCGGGTGGTGGCACGCGGCCCCTACGCGGCGGGGCTGGACGAGCGCTGGGTGGCGCAGGCGCTCGGCTTGCCGCTCGCCGGTGAACTCCCGCTGGAATCAGGTTTGCTGGCGGCTCAGGACGATGGAGTGCCGCCCGGCTCGGGTGCACGCGGACCGCTCGCCAGATTCTGTACGGCGTTCTGGGAGCGGGCACTTGCCGGTGGAGCCGGCGGCGGCCCCGGTGGGGAAGGTGCGTCGTGACCGACGGACTCCTCGACGCCGTGCGGCAGCGGCTCGCGCAGAGCGGCGCCGCACCGACCCCGGCCGGGGTGGCGGCTGCGCTACGCGCCCAGGGAAGGCTTCTCGGCGACGCCGAAGTGCTCGGCGCGGCAGAGGAATTGCGTGGCGAACTGGTCGGTACGGGAGTGCTGGAACCGCTGCTCGCCGATCCGGCGGTGACGGATGTGCTGGTCTCCGCACCGGACCGGGTGTGGGTGGACCGGGGCAGTGGGCTCGAACTCACCGGGGTGACCTTCCGCGACGCTCCGGCGGTGCGCAGGCTGGCACAGCGGCTCGCGGCGGTGGCAGGGCGGCGGCTGGACGATGCCCGGCCCTGGGTGGACGCGCGGCTTCCGGACGGGACCCGGATGCATGCGGTCCTGCCGCCGGTGGCCGTGGGTTCCACCTGTCTGTCGCTGCGGGTGGTGCGCCCCCGGGCCTTCTCGCTGGCGGAGTTGGTCGCGGCGGGCACCGTACCGCTGGGTGGTGACCGGGTGCTGCGGGCGCTGGTCGAGGCCCGGGTCTCGTACCTGATCAGTGGCGGGACGGGGGTGGGGAAGACCACGTTGCTGTCGAGTTTGCTGGGTGCCGTCGGAGAGCGGGAGCGGATCGTGCTCGCCGAGGACTCGGCGGAGCTGCGGCCGGACCATCCGCATGTGGTGCGGCTGGAGTCACGCCCTGCCAACCAGGAGGGTGCCGGACGGGTGACTCTGCAGGACCTGGTGCGGCAGGCGCTTCGGATGCGGCCCGACCGCCTGGTGGTCGGAGAGGTGCGGGGCGCCGAGGTCACCGAACTTCTCGCTGCGCTGAACACCGGCCATGAGGGTGGCTGCGGGACGGTTCACGCCAACGCTGCCGAGCATGTACCGGCGCGGCTGGAGGCGTTGGGGACGGCAGCCGGTCTTGACCGGGTGGCGCTGCACAGTCAGCTGGCGGCGGCACTGTCGGTGGTGGTCCATCTTGCACGGGACCGGGCCGGGGTGCGCCGGATCGCCGAGGTGCATGTGCTGGAGCGGGATGCGGCCGGGCTGGTGGTGACCGTGCCCGCGCTGCGGTGGGGTGCCGACGGCTTCGTCCACGAGCGGGGCCGGGAGCGGCTGCGGTCGCTGATCGGGGGTGCGCTGTGACCGGTGGCGCGGCGGTGGGGGGCCCGGAGTACGCGACGTATGCGTCGGCCGTGTGCGCGGGGGCTGCAGCCTGGCTGGTGGTGGGGAGGGGCCAAGGAACGCGGCGGGCGCGGGTGTTGTTCGTCGGTTCGGTGCTGGAGCCGGAGCCGCGGATCGGCCGGGACCGGGTCCGGCTGTGGTGCGCGGGCATGTTCCGGGAGCGGCGGGAGTGGCTGTGTCTTCCGGTGGCGTTGCTTCTCGCTGTGCTGGGCGAGTCCCTGCTGCCGGTGGTCGCGGGGGCGCTGGCGGTACCACTGGTGCGGCGATGGCTTCGTAAGCGGGCCGGGCGGCATGAGCAGGAGCGCAGAGCGGATGCCGTGGTGGCGCTGTGCGGCGCGGTGGTGGGCGAGCTGCGGGCCGGGCGCGAGCCGGGGCAGGCACTGCTGGTGGCGGTGCGTGACACGGGGGCGATGGGTGCGGCGGAGGCCGCGGTGTCGGCTGCGGCGCGGTTCGGCGGCGATGTGCCGGGGGCCCTCGGGCAGGCGGCGCGCGAACCCGGGCTGGAGGGGCTCGCCGGGGTTGCGGCCTGCTGGCGGGTGGCGGTCGACGGCGGCGCGGGGCTGGCAGCCGGTCTGGACCGCCTGGAGGGCGCGTTGCGGGCAGAGCGGCGTCGGCGGGAGGAGTTGCGGGCGCAACTGGCGGGGGCCTGGTCGACGGTGGCCGTGCTGGCGTTGCTGCCGGTGCTCGGTCTGGGACTGGGGGCGGCGCTGGGGGCCGATCCGTTGGGGGTGCTTCTGCACAGTCCGGCCGGGCTGGTCTGCCTGCTGGTGGGCGGGCTGCTGGAGACGGCCGGTCTCTGCTGGGCCGGCCGGATCGTACGGGCGGGGGAGCGGCCATGAGCGAAGGGGCCGGCGTGGTGGCGCACATTGTCCGCGGGCCGGTTCCGGTGGCGGTCGCCCTGGGCGCGGTCGGATACCTGGCTGTCTGCTTGGCCGGGCGGAGGCGGCATCGGGTGGCGCGCCGCCGGGGCGCGGCGCTGCTGGCGGTCGACGCCGGGAGGCGGTGGCGCGAGCGGTCGGTGTCCGGGGCCTGGTTGAAGAACTGGGCCATGCCGCTGGGCGCCGTGGTGACGGGCTGGTTCCTCGTCGGTGGTTCGTGGGGGTGCGCGGTCGGACTGGTGGCGGCGTACGGCACGTGGCGATGGCAGCGGACGCGGCATCGGCGCAAACCCGCCGCGTCCGCTGCGGAAGTTGCGGAGACCGAACGCCGGCTCCCGTTGGCGGCCGACCTGTTGGCGGCGTGCATCTCCGCAGGAGCCGGCCCGAGGGAAGCGGCCGAGGCGGTCGGGGAGTCGCTGGGCGGTCCGGTCGGCGAGCGGCTGGCACGGACAGCGGCGGAGATCCGGCTGGGCGGCGAACCTGCCCTGTCCTGGGGGAGGTTCGGAGAGATTTCGGGCGCCGGCGCGCTGGCCCGCTGTCTGGACCGGGCGGGTTCGACCGGGGCTCCGGCGGCGGAACCGGTCGCTCGGCTGGCCGAGGCGATGCGGGCGGAACGGTCGAGCGAGGCCGTGGCGCGCGCCCAGCGGGCCGGCGTGCTGATTACAGCTCCGGTGGGGCTCTGCTTTCTGCCCGCCTTTCTGGCGGTCGGTGTGGCGCCGGTGGTCATCGGCCTGGCGAACGGGCTCCTGCAAGCCCGATGAGCAAAAGCATCCAATCAGTGGCGAGTTTGTGCAAAAGAACACTTCTGGGGGTTGACATGGCATGGCAAATCAAGCGCATCAGGGGTTGGGCACGGCGTGTGGCGCGCCGAGTCCGGACGGACCGCGGGATGACGACGTCCGAGTACGCGGTGGGGACGATCGCCGCCTGTGCGCTGGCGGCGGTGCTCTACAAGGTGGTCACGAGTCCGCCGGTCATGGCGGCACTGCAGTCGATTCTCACGGACGCCCTCGATGCCAAGGTCTGAGAGGCGTTCGGGGAGCGGAGTCGGGGGCCGCGAAGGGGGCGGAGGCGACCGCGGTGCGGTGACGGCGGAGGCGGCCATGGTGATCCCGGTCCTGATGTTGTTCGCTCTGGCTCTCCTCTGGGCGCTGATGGCCGCCGCCGCGCAGATCCGGTGCGTGGATGCGGCAAGGGCCGGCGCGAGGGCGGCGGCCCGGTCCGAACCCGAGGCACAGGTGCTGGCTGTCACCCGCTCGGTGGCACCCGACCGGGCGCGTGTGGAGGTGGAACGGGCCGGGGAGCTGTGGCGGGTACGGGTGGCTGCGCCGACGCCTGGACCGGGTGCGCTGGCCCTGACGCTGAGAGCGGACGCGGTGGCGATGGCCGAGGACACGCTGGGGGCGGAGCTGTGACGGGGGCGATCGGAGCGGCGCCCCTGCGACAGAAGCGATGTGTGCGACGGATGTGGTGTGTGGGGCGGGTTCGACGGGCGTTGGGGGTGGTGGGTTCGCGCGGGTGGGGGGAGGGGCGTGATCGGGGGGTGGCGACAGTGTGGGTGGCGGTGACCACGGCAGCGCTGTGTGCGGTGTTCGCGGCCGTGCTTGCGCTCGGCCAGGTGGTGGTCGCTCGGCACCGGGCCGGCGGGGCGGCGGACCTGGCGGCCCTGGCAGCGGCCGACCGGGCCCTGCGCGGGGCCGAGGCGGCGTGCAGGGCGGCTGCGGAGGTGGCCGAGGCGCAGGGTGCGGCAGTGGTCCGGTGCGCGGTGCAGGGGGAGATTGCCGATGTGACGGCCCTGGTGCGGTTCGGGCCGTACGCACCCGAGGTCAGGTCCCGGGCAGGCCCTCCGACGGGCGATCCCGGTCCGATTCCGGGCTCGGCGGTTCCCCCGCCTGCTCCGGGTCCGCCGGTGCGGAGCGGAGAAGTTCGGTGAGGAGGCGTACGGCCCCCCGCTTGTGCAGCGGATCGTTTCCGTTGCCGCACTTGGGGGACTGGATGCACGACGGGCAGCCCGCTTCGCACTCGCAGGACGCGATGGCCTGGCGGGTGGCGGTGAGCCAGCTGAGGGCGGTGTGGAAGGCCCGCTCGGCGAATCCGGCGCCGCCCGGATGCCCGTCGTACACGAAGACCGTCGGCAGCAGGGTGTCCGGATGGAGGGGGATGGAGACGCCGCCGATGTCCCAGCGGTCGCAGGTGGCGAAGAGGGGCAGCATCCCGATCGACGCGTGTTCGGCGGCATGCAGGGCGCCACCGAGGATCTCGGGGTTGATGCGGGCGGCGTCCAGCTGGTCCTGGGTGACCGTCCACCACACCGCGCGGGTGCGCAGTGTGCGGGGCGGCAGATCGAGCTTGGTCTCACCGAGAACCTCGCCGGTGATCAGTTTGCGACGCAGGAAGGAGACGACTTGGTTGGTGACCTCCACGGAGCCGTAGCAGAGCCTTCCGTCACCCCAGGGGATCTCTGTGTCGGTCTCCAGGACGGTGATGGAGGTGGTGTCGCGGGCGGTCGTCGAGTACGGCGGACTGGCTTCCTCGACCAGCGCCACCGAGTCCTCCAGATCCAGTTTCCGGACGAGATAGGTGAGGCCCTGGTGGAGATGGACGGCCCCTTCGTGGACGGCGGTGTGCGCGGCCGACTCGTCGACGGTGCCCAGCAGCCGGCCAGTGCCTTCCTCGACGATCTGGACCGGGCGGCCGCCCTCGCCACGGATGTCGGTGAGATCGGCCGCCCGCTCGCGCCGGGTCCAGTGCCAGCCCGAGGCCCGCTTGCGCAGCAGCCTCGCGGCCTCCAGCTGCGGCAGCAACTCGGCCACAGCCGGCCCGAACAGCTTCAGGTCGCTCTCGGTGAGCGGAAGCTCCGCGGCGGCCGCGCACAGATGGGGGGCGAGGACGTAAGGGTTGTCCGGGTCCAGAACGGTCGACTCCACGGGCTGCTGGAACAGAGCCTCGGGGTGGTGGACGAGGAACGTGTCCAGCGGGTCGTCGCGGGCCACCAGGATGGCCAGGGCGCCCTGGCCGGAGCGCCCGGCGCGGCCCGCCTGCTGCCACAGCGACGCCCTGGTGCCGGGGTAACCGGCGATGACGACGGCATCCAGGCCCGAGACATCGATACCGAGTTCGAGGGCGGTGGTGGCGGCCAGACCGAGCAGCCGGCCGGAGTGAAGGGCGCGCTCGAGGGCGCGGCGTTCCTCGGGGAGGTAGCCCCCGCGGTACGCGGCGACCCTGGAGGGCAGTGAGCGGTCCACCTCGGCGAGGCGTTCCTTGGCGATGACGGAGATGAGCTCGGCGCCGCGCCGGGAGCGCACGAAGGCGACCGAGCGGACGCCTTGGACGGTCAGGTCGGTGAGGAGGTCGGCGGTCTCGGCGGTGGCCGTACGGCGTACGGGGGCGCCCTTCTCGCCGTGCAGCTCGGTCAGCGGTGGCTCCCACAGGGCGAAGACCATCTCGCCGCGGGGCGAGGCGTCGTCTGCGACCTCTGTGACCGGAAGGCCGGTGAGGCGGCCCGCGGCGACCGAGGGCTGCGCGGCGGTCGCCGAGGCGAGCAGGAAGACCGGATCGGCTCCGTACCGGGTGCACAGGCGGCGGAGCCGCCGCACCACCTGGGCGACATGGGAGCCGAAGACGCCGCGATAGGTGTGGCACTCGTCGATGACGACATAGCGCAGGGCGCGCAGGAAGGAGGACCAGCGCGGATGGGACGGGAGGATCCCGCGGTGCAGCATGTCGGGGTTGGTCAGGACGTAGTTGGCGTACTGACGTACCCATTCGCGTTCCTCGACCGGGGTGTCGCCGTCGTAGACCGCGGGCCTGACCGCGTTGCCGAGCGGGGCCGCGAGGTCCTTGACCGAACGCCGCTGATCGGCGGCGAGCGCCTTGGTGGGGGCCAGGTACAGGGCGGTCGCGCCACGGCCGTTGGGGGCCTCCGAGCCGTCGAGCAGGGCGCTGAGGACCGGTGTCAGATAGGCGAGCGACTTGCCGGAGGCGGTTCCGGTGGCGATCACGACGGATTCGCCGTCCAGGGCGTGCTCCGCGGCGGCCGCCTGGTGTGCCCACGGGTGGTCGATACCGGCCCGCTGGACAGCGGCGATCACTTCCGGCCGGATACGATCGGGCCAGATGGCATGGGTACCTGTTCGCGGGGGCAAGTGCTCCGTATGAGTGATGCGCGCGGACCGGCCCGCCGCTGCGGCGAGCCGGTCGAGGACCATGGCGGGAGTGGGGCGGGAGTCCCTGCTCTCGGGTGGTCGACTGGGGCGGTGATTCTTGGCCATCGGCACCGAGTGTGTCACCGCTGTGACGGACAATGGTCCCAAGGCGTCGTGCATGGCTGCTGGTAAGTGATTGAATGCCATCGCGGCTGGCGATCCGTCCCCTGGCTCCGTCGGGGAGACCGAGGGGCGACCGCTCGATAGCAAGGTGCTGGAGGATCCGTGGACCTGTCCTTGTCGACTCGCAATGTGTCCGGCCCTGGTGGCGACCGTACGGTCGTCGAGGTCGGTGGCGAGATTGATGTGTATACCGCGCCCAAGCTGCGCGAGCAGTTGGTCGAGTTGGTGAATGACGGCAGCTACCACCTGGTTGTCGACATGGAAGGTGTCGACTTCCTCGACTCCACCGGCCTCGGCGTGCTCGTGGGCGGCCTGAAGCGTGTCCGGGCCCATGAGGGCTCACTGCGCCTGGTCTGCAACCAGGAGCGCATTCTCAAGATCTTCCGGATTACCGGTCTGACCAAGGTGTTCCCGATCCATACCACGGTCGACGAGGCTGTCGCGGCCACCGACTGACGGCTGACCGGCTGCTTCCGGATCGGCCGGAGGCCGGTCCGGCAGTCAGTCGGCCGGTCCGGCAGTCGGCCGGTCCGGTGCACAGCCGGGTCGGACCGCGGCCCGTTCGGCGGGCGGCTGGTTCGGTGGAAGTCGTGGTGCCGGGTCCTCGGCATTCCGGCAGCCGGCCGGGCCGTGAGACGCCCGGCGGCGGGCTGTCGGCCATCGGTACGGACGGCTTCCGGGCCGACGGGATACCCGTCGGCCGATCGGTGGGCCGGCTGCCGACGGTCGCGCGTCGGCTGTCGGGGGCCGGTGGCTCTGCCGGTTTCCGGAGGAAGAGAGAGCGGGGGTACCGGGCAGTGCGCCCGGGCCCCTGAGATGCACGCCCGTATGTCTGAAGGGGATCGCATGGCCACTGTTGAACTCCGCTTCAGCGCCCAGCCCGAACACGTCAGGACGGCCCGCCTCGTGGCGGCCGCCGTGGCGCGCCGCGCCGGGGTCGACGAGGCAGTGCTCGACGAGGTCCGACTCGCCGTCGGTGAGGCCTGCAGCCGCGCCGTAGGGCTGCACCGCAACCACGGCATCACCGCTCCGGTCAAGGTCGTCCTGACCGAGGAGGAGAAGTCCTTCTCCGTCGAGGTCGGCGACGAGGTGCCTGGCCCCGGTGGGGAGGCCGGAGCCGCCGAGGCGTCCGGGGAGGGGCCCGGCCAACCGGACACCGAGACCGACGCCGACAGCGAGGACGAGATGGGTCTCGCGGTCATCAGCGGCCTCGTCGACGACGTGGAAGTCAGATCGGGGGCCGATGGCGAAGTGATCCGCATGAGCTGGCCCAAGACGCCCACAACGGCGCATCCCTGAGCGCCGGAGGCGTCACAGCGGGCGGGCCCGTTGCGGCGCCGCCCCGACCGTAACTCCTGATCCACTCTCCCGGGGCCCTGCCGAGCAGGGCCTTTTTTCATTTCTGCTTGATCAGCGATCTACGGACAATGCTTCTGCCCCATTACTGCATTCGGATCAATCCGAGGGCGCGATCATTTATCGATCGGCGGGCAAAGTCGATTTACATTTACTGCGGACTGTTTTGATCAGGTTCTGCTCCTTACAATCCGTCCACGTCTTGAGCGCTGAGCGTCAAGGAGGACGTATGGCGGGCTTCATCAACACACCACTGGCAGAACTGCCCGAAGTTTCCGCGCTTTCCGACCGACCCACCTCTCTCGCGGCCGCGGTACTCACCGATGACAACCGCGTCATCGTGATCGTCATCGCGATCGTCGCCGTCGCCGCACTGATCGTCGCCCGGCTGCTGGTCCGCCAGGTGCTGGCGGCCGGTGAGGGCACCGACCGCATGAAGGAGATCGCGGCAGCCGTCCAGGAAGGCGCGAACGCCTATCTGGCCCGGCAGCTGCGCACTGTCGGCGTCTTTGCCGTCGTGGTCTTCTTCCTGCTACTGCTGCTCCCGGCCGACACCTGGTCGCAGCGCGCCGGCCGGTCGCTGTTCTTCCTGGTGGGTGCGCTTTTCTCGGCGACCACCGGATACATCGGCATGCGTCTGGCCGTCCGCAGCAATGTGCGGGTGGCCGCCGCCGCGCGTGAGGCGACTCCGGCGGAAGGCGAACCGGAAAAAGATCTCACCGACGTATCGCATCGGGCTATGAAGATTGCTTTTCGCACGGGCGGCGTGGTCGGCATGATCACGGTAGGGCTCGGGCTGCTCGGCGCCTCGTGCGTGGTTCTCGTCTATGCCGCCGACGCGCCCAAGGTGCTCGAGGGCTTCGGGCTCGGTGCCGCGCTCATCGCCATGTTCATGAGGGTCGGTGGCGGCATCTTCACCAAGGCCGCCGATGTGGGCGCCGACCTCGTGGGCAAGGTCGAGCAGGGCATCCCGGAGGACGATCCGCGCAACGCCGCCACCATCGCCGACAACGTGGGCGACAACGTCGGTGACTGCGCGGGCATGGCGGCCGACCTGTTCGAGTCGTACGCCGTGACGCTCGTCGCCGCGCTCATCCTCGGCAAGGCCGCTTTCGGTGACGCCGGACTGGCCTTTCCCCTGATCGTGCCGGCGATCGGCGTGGTCACCGCGATGATCGGCATCTTCGCGGTCGCCCCGCGGCGCGCCGACCGCAGCGGGATGACCGCCATCAACCGCGGCTTCTTCATCTCCGCGGTGATCTCGCTGGTCCTGGTGGGGGTGGCCGTCTTCGTCTACCTCCCGTCCTCGTACGCCGACCTGGGCGGCGTCACCGACAGCGCGATCACCACGCACAGCGGTGACCCTCGGGTCTTCGCCCTGGTCGCCGTCGCCATCGGCATCGTGCTGGCCGCGCTGATCCAGCAGCTCACCGGCTACTTCACCGAGACCGGCCGGCGCCCCGTCCAGGACATCGGCAAGTCCTCCCTCACCGGCCCGGCCACCGTCGTACTCGCCGGGATCTCCATCGGCCTGGAGTCCGCCGTCTACACCGCGCTGCTGATCGGCCTCGGCGTCTACGGGGCGTTTCTGCTCGGTGGTACGTCGATCATGCTGGCGCTCTTCGCGGTGGCCCTCGCCGGAACCGGGCTGCTCACCACCGTCGGGGTCATCGTCGCCATGGACACTTTCGGACCGGTCTCCGACAACGCGCAGGGCATCGCGGAGATGTCCGGCGACGTCACCGGCGCCGGTGCCCAGGTCCTCACCGACCTGGACGCCGTCGGCAACACCACCAAGGCCATCACCAAGGGCATCGCCATCGCCACCGCCGTGCTGGCGGCGTCGGCGCTCTTCGGCTCGTACCGCGACGCGATCGCCACGGCGGTCGATGGCGTGGGTGCCAAGGCCGGGGAAATGACCCTCAGCCTCGACATCTCGCAGCCCAACAACCTGGTGGGGCTGGTCCTCGGGGCCGCGGTCGTCTTCCTCTTCTCCGGCCTGGCCATCAACGCGGTGTCCCGGTCCGCCGGGTCCGTGGTCTACGAGGTGCGGCGGCAGTTCCGCGAGCGCCCCGGGATCATGGACTACACCGAGAAGCCGGAGTACGGGCGCGTCGTCGACATCTGCACCAAGGACGCGCTGCGTGAGCTCGCCACGCCCGGGCTGCTCGCGGTGATGGCGCCGATCGCGGTGGGCTTCACCCTCGGTGTCGGGGCGCTCGGGTCGTACCTCGCGGGCGCGATCGGCACCGGGACGCTGATGGCGGTCTTCCTCGCCAACTCCGGAGGCGCGTGGGACAACGCCAAGAAGCTCGTCGAGGACGGTCATCACGGCGGCAAGGGCAGCGAGGCCCACGCCGCGACCGTGATCGGCGACACAGTCGGCGATCCGTTCAAGGACACGGCGGGACCGGCGATCAACCCGCTGCTGAAAGTGATGAACCTGGTGGCGTTGCTCATCGCGCCGGCGGTGGTGCAGTTCAGCTACGGGGCGGACGCGAGCGCGGGCGTGCGGGCGGTGGTGGCGGTGCTCGCCCTCACCGTCATCGTCAGCGCGGTCTATGCCTCCAAGCGTCGCGGGATCGCCGTGGGCGACGAGGACGACTCCGATGACGACGGCGGCGCGACTGCCAAGTCGACCGATCCGGCTGCCGTTTCATGAGGCGGGCACAGGGAAGAGAGCGACAGCTCGCGGGGACCCGATCAACCCGGGTCAGCAACTGATCGAGCAAGAGCATGACCTGGTCAAAGACATGACCTGGTCAAAGAACGGGTGGGCGGTGCATTCCGATGCGCTGCCCACCCGTTTGCCGTTCGGCTGCCGCGTTCGTTCACCCGTTCGCGCGTGAGTTGTATCTCCCTCATTTCCCTTGGTGCAAATGGCTACAAAAGGCCATCCGTCGGACACTCGGCACCCGGATGGAGGTCATTTGGCGTGTAAGTTCCGGGGCCGAGAGCCTTGGAAGGGACCAATCCGGTGAACAAGAAGCTTGCAGCCGCACTGTCCGGCGGTGCGGTACTGGTACTGACGTTGTCGGGCTGCAGCGACAACAGTGGCAACGACAACAAGGTCAACGACTGGGCCAAGAAGGTCTGTGACCAGGTCAAGCCCCAGCTGCAGAAGATCGCGAACGCCAACGCCGCCATCCAGCAGCAGACCGCCGACAACAGCAAGCCCGCCGATGTCCAGAAGACCGACTCGGCCGCCTTCCAGCAGATCTCGCAGGCGTACAAGGCGCTGGGCGCAGCTGTGGACTCTTCGGGCGCACCGCCGGTCGACGGCGGCGAGACCACGCACAAGGAGGCCGTGAAGGAGCTCAACGCCTCCTCGGCCGCTTACGCCGGGCTGCAGAAGAAGGTCGACGCGCTCGACATCAAGGACCAGGCGAAGTTCGCCGACGGTCTGAAGAGCATCGCCGACGAGCTGAACAAGATCAGCAACAATGGCGACCAGGCGTTGAAGCAGCTCCAGTCCGGCAAGGTCGGCGTCGCGATGGCCAAGCAGCCGGGCTGCCAGAAGCCGACGGCTTCGGTCCCGCCGGCCGCCGCGCCGTCGAAGACCCCCGAGAAGTCGGCTTCCGCGTCACCCAGCAAGAAGCCCTGACAACGCCGGTACGGCCGGCCCGGCAGCTCCGATGCTGCCGGGCCGCTGCCGTTGTCGGTGGGAGCGGCCACAATGGGCGGGTGAGTACGACCAGTCTCCCCGCGCCCGACCGTTCGCCCCAGCTCCGCGAAGCCCTGCTTGCCGCCGCCTTCACCGCCGACGGTCTCCTCGACCTGCTCGGCGCGCCCGCCTATGCCGCGCTCGCCCGCAGCGAGACGGTTCCGGCACTGCGGGCCACCCGTGGCGACTCCCCGCTCGACACACTGGTGCGGCTCTTCCTGCTTCAGCGCCCCGTCCCGTACGAGCGGGCCCGCGCCGCGCTCCCGCTGGACGCGTGCGTCGAGGACGGCTGGGTGATCCGCGCGGGCGACGAGGTGCGGGCCGCCGTCGATGTGCGGCCGTACAGCGGGCCCGAGGCGCAGGACTGGTTCATCGTCTCCGACCTGGGCTGCGCGGTCGGCGGCGCGGGTGGCATCGGTTCGCATGAGGAGGGGGTGGTCCTCGGCGTCGGTGGGGCGTCGTCCACACTCGCCGGGATCACCGTCCGTACGCCGGTCGCCTCCGCGCTCGATCTCGGTACGGGCTCCGGCATCCAGGCGCTGCACGCCGCGCAGCACGCCACCCGGGTCACGGCCACGGACCTCAACCCCCGCGCCCTTGCCTTCACCCGGCTGACCCTCGCCCTGTCCGGTGCCGCTGCGGCCGATCTGCGCGAGGGTTCGCTCTTCGAGCCGGTCGACACCGAGACGTACGACCTCATCGTGTCGAATCCGCCGTTCGTCATCTCGCCGGGCGCCCGTCTCACGTACCGCGACGGCGGCATGGGCGGCGACGACCTGTGCCGGACGCTGGTGCAGCAGGCCGGGGACCGGCTGAACGAGAGGGGATACGCGCACTTCCTCGCCAACTGGCAGCACGTCGAGGGCGAGGAGTGGCAGGACCGGCTGCGCTCCTGGGTGCCGCGCGACTGTGATGCCTGGATCGTCCAGCGCGAAGTGCAGGACATCACGCAGTACGCGGAGCTGTGGCTGCGCGACAGCGGCGACCACCGTACGGACCCCGCAGAGTACGCCGCACGGTACGACGTCTGGCTGGACGAGTTCGAGGCCCGCAAGACGAAGGGCGTCGGCTTCGGCTGGATCACACTCCGGAAGTCCGCGGCCGCGGCCGACGGGAATCCGTCGGTCGTGATCGAGGAGTGGCCGCACCCGGTGGAACAGCCGCTCGGCGCGGCCGTGGAGGCACACTTCGCGCGCCAGGACTATCTGCGGACGCACGATGACGCGGCGCTGCTCGCCGACCACTTCACGCTGGCTCCGGAAGTGATGCAGGAGCAGGTCGGACTGCCGGGCGCGGAGGACCCCGAGCATGTGGTGCTGCGTCAGAACCGCGGCATGCGGCGCGCGACGAAGGTCGACGCGGTCGGTGCCGGTTTCGCGGGCGTCTGCGACGGGACGCTGCCCGCGGGCCGGATCCTGGACGCGATCGCCCAGCTGATGAACGAGGACCCGGTACTGCTGCGTGACCGTACACCGCAGGCGATCCGGCTGCTGGTGGAGGAAGGGTTCCTGGAGCCGGCGGGGGTGGCCTGATGAGCGCGGAGCGGACGGTGACCGCCGGGTGATCCGGATCGAGCTGGACGAGGCGGCGCTCGGCGCGACCCGGATCGCCATCAGCCCGCTGTGGGACCTTTCTGCAGCCTGCATCTGGCCAAGCCGTACCGTACGCCCTCCTGGCCGTACGAGGGTGGGTCGGGCGGGCCCGTGAAGTGCTGCGCGAGGACGACCGGACCGCGGCGCTGCGGCTGCTGATCGACGGCCCGATGAGTTTCCCGGACTTCCTGCTGCCCCGCCCGGTCGGCGCCTCGTCCGTCGAGGCGGAGCTGGACATCTTCAGGGCCACGCCGTCCGAGGTCGTACGGGCCGGGGTCGAGGAGCACTATCCAGGACTCGGGGACCATCCGCGCATCCGGCCCTACCTGGCGGATCCGGAGCCGCTTCCGTACTCCTGCTGCTGACCGGCGCGAATGTGCCGTGGGAGACCCTGCCGGAGTGGATGCGGGCCGTCGGGGACGTTCTTCCGCTGAGCCATGCCGCCGAGGCCGCCCGGGAGCTGTCCGCAGGGGGATGGCCTCGACTGGGGACGGCTCGGCGCCGAGCTGGCGACGGGGGCCGGATACGCGGTGCTCGCCGTGATCCTGCTGGCGGTGTTCGAACGTGGCAGCCGGCGTCGCGCGACCCTCGACCTGATGTGATCCGGCCCACGAGCGCGGCCCGGGCGGAGCGCGCCCCCGTGGGCCGCGGCCCTGGAGTTCACCCGGGGTTCGCACCGGTGTCGCCCCCGAGTGACAGCCTCCCCCTGACTCGACACGGGCATCGGTCCCGGGCCGGGCGGTCACGGAAAGGCGTACGGGCATGGAGAGCGGACCTGCGGTATTCGCCGGAACGACGTTCGCGCTGTTCGGGACCGCGCTGCTGGTTTGGACAGGGGCGCGCCTCGCACACCGCGCGCCGGTGGCGTACGGGGTGCGCCCCGTTGCCTCCGCCACACTCGCCACTGTGTTCGGCGTACTTTTCCTCGTCCTCGGTGTGTGGTGCTTCACCCGTATCTGATCCACGGCTGCCGCCCCGCCACCCGCGTCGCGGCCGTGTGATCACCCGGCCCGGGACGTGAACACGCCCGGCTGCCCCGCCACTCTCCTCCGGCGGCCGCAGCACCGCCACGGCGCCGCGAAACCCGCAGGCAGCGACCGCGCGCGCCGCGTATCGGGCACTCCGGGCGGCAGGAATGGCGGAAGTCGGGTTACCGTTCGAGTGGCCGTTGCGGGCTTTTGCCGTTTGACACGGGGGCGGGTTGTACCGTCACACTCCGCAGCGACAGCACCGTCGGCAGCGTCATGGCGCTGCCCGGATGCCCACTGAGTGTCGACCGGAGAGAAGAGCGAAGTTGTCCCCGACCAGCGAGACCGCACAGGGCGGCCGCCGACTCGTCATCGTCGAGTCGCCTGCCAAGGCGAAGACGATCAAGGGCTACCTCGGCCCCGGATACGTCGTCGAGGCGAGCGTCGGGCACATCCGCGACCTGCCGAACGGCGCCGCAGAGGTTCCCGACGAGTACACCGGCGAGGTCCGTCGGCTCGGCGTCGACGTCGAGCATGACTTCCAGCCCATCTATGTCGTCAACGCGGACAAGAAGGCCCAGGTCAGGAAGCTCAAGCAGCTGCTGGCCGAGTCCGACGAACTCTTCCTCGCCACCGATGAGGACCGCGAGGGCGAAGCCATCGCGTGGCACCTGCAGGAAGTGCTGAAGCCCAAGGTCCCGGTCCACCGGATGGTCTTCCACGAGATCACCAAGGAAGCGATCCGGGAAGCCGTCGCCAACCCGCGCGAGCTGAACCAGCGCATGGTCGACGCCCAGGAGACCCGCCGTATCCTCGACCGCCTCTACGGCTACGAGGTCTCGCCGGTCCTGTGGAAGAAGGTCATGCCGCGGCTCTCGGCAGGCCGGGTCCAGTCCGTCGCCACCCGACTCGTCGTCGAGCGGGAGCGCGAGCGCATCGCCTTCCGTTCCGCCGAGTACTGGGACCTGACCGGTGCCTTTGCCACCGGCCGTACCGGTGACGCCTCCGACCCGTCGACGCTGACCGCCCGCCTCAGCGCGGTCGACGGCCGCCGGATCGCCCAGGGCCGCGACTTCGGTCCTGACGGACAGCTGAAATCCGGCGCCGGCCAGGTGCTGCACCTGGACGAGACGAACGCCCGGGCCCTGGCCGCCGCGCTCGCCGACTCCGCGTTCGCCGTGCGGTCCGTCGAGTCGAAGCCGTACCGCCGTTCCCCGTACGCCCCGTTCCGTACGACGACCCTCCAGCAGGAGGCGAGCCGGAAGCTGGGCTTCGGGGCGAAGGCCACCATGCAGGTCGCACAGAAGCTGTACGAGAACGGCTTCATCACCTACATGCGTACCGACTCCACGACGCTCTCCGACACCGCGGTCTCCGCGGCGAGGACGCAGGTCACGCAGTTGTACGGCGCCGACTACCTGCCGGACAAGCCGCGTACGTATGCCGGGAAGGTCAAGAACGCGCAGGAGGCGCACGAGGCGATCCGCCCCTCCGGCGACCGCTTCCGCACACCCGCCGAGACCGGTCTGACCGGCGACCAGTTCCGGCTCTACGAGCTGATCTGGAAGCGGACCGTCGCCTCGCAGATGAAGGACGCGGTCGGTAACTCGGTCACCGTGAAGATCGGCGGCCGGGCGAGCGACGGACGCGACACCGAGTTCTCCGCCTCCGGCAAGACGATCACCTTCCACGGCTTCATGAAGGCGTACGTCGAAGGCGCCGACGACCCGAACGCCGAGCTCGACGACCGCGAGCGCCGGCTGCCGCAGGTCGCCGAGGGCGACGCGCTGTCCGCCGACGAGATCTCGGTCGACGGCCACGCGACCAAGCCGCCGGCCCGTTACACCGAGGCCTCGCTGGTCAAGGAGCTGGAAGAGCGCGAGATCGGCCGCCCGTCGACGTACGCCTCGATCATCGGCACCATCCTCGACCGCGGCTACGTCTTCAAGAAGGGCACGGCGCTCGTCCCGTCCTTCCTCTCCTTCGCCGTGGTCAACCTGCTGGAGAAGCACTTCGGCCGGCTCGTCGACTACGACTTCACCGCGCGGATGGAGGACGACCTCGACCGCATCGCGCGGGGCGAGGCCCAGTCCGTGCCATGGCTGAGGCGTTTCTACTTCGGCGAGGGCGACGACGCCGTCAGTGGCGCGGCCTCCGCCGCGGGCAACGGCGACGGCGACCACCTCGGCGGTCTCAAGGAGCTCGTCACCGACCTCGGCGCGATCGACGCCCGGGAGATCTCCTCCTTCCCCGTCGGCAACGACATCAAGCTCCGCGTCGGGCGGTACGGCCCGTACATCGAGCGCGGTGAGAAGGAGGCCGAGGGCCACCAGCGCGCGGACGTGCCGGAGGACCTGGCGCCCGACGAGCTGTCGGTCGAGTACGCGGAGGAGCTGCTGGCCAAGCCGAGCGGCGACTACGAGCTCGGCGCGGACCCGGTCACCGGCAACCAGATCATCGCGAAGGACGGCCGGTACGGTCCGTACGTCACCGAGGTGCTGCCCGAGGGCACGCCGAAGACCGGCAAGAGCGCGGTGAAGCCGCGGACCGCGTCGCTCTTCAAGTCGATGTCGCTGGACACGGTGACGCTGGCGGACGCGCTCAAGCTGATGTCGCTGCCGAGGGTCGTCGGCGAGGACGCCGAGGGCGTCGAGATCACCGCGCAGAACGGGCGCTACGGCCCGTACCTGAAGAAGGGCACGGACTCGCGTTCGCTGACGTCCGAGGACCAGCTCTTCGACATCACGATCGAAGAGGCTCTCGCGATCTACGCCCAGCCCAAGCAGCGCGGGCGCGCCGCCGCCAAGCCGCCGCTGAAGGAACTGGGCACGGACCCGGTGAGCGGTGCTCCGGTCGTCGTCAAGGACGGGCGCTTCGGCGCGTACGTCACCGACGGCGAGACGAACGCGACGCTGCGGACCGGCGACAGTGTCGAGGACATCACGCCGGAGCGCGGCTACGAGCTCCTCGCGGAGAAGCGCGCCAAGGGACCCGCCAAGAAGAAGACGGCGAAGAAGGCCCCGGCGAAGAAGGCGCCCGCGAAAAAGGCGACGACGGCCAAGAAGACGGCCGCCAAGACGACGGCCGCCAAGACGACGGCTGCCAAGAAGACGACGGCCGCCAAGAAGACGACCGCCGCGAAGAAGACGACTGCGGCCGCGAAGAAGGCGTCCGCGCCATCCGTCGAGGACTGACCGCACCGGCGGTCAGGGCGTTCCCGAACACCGGAGGGGCTGGCCATTCCAGCCCCTCCGGCGTACGGGGGAGCATTTCCGCACCCCGCTCGGGCGCCCATATGTTCGGACGGGGCCGTCGCCGACCGCGCCGCTCCGGATAGGCTGGGCGGATGACGCGAGCCGAGCAGCCAACGGTCGTGAGCCCCACCTCCGACACACTTGCCGCAGACTCACGCGAGCGCGCCGTACGAGCCCTGTTGCGTGTTCCCCCGCTGAAGCGGTTGTGGAGCGCCCAGCTCGTCGGGAGTATCGGCGATGCACTCGCCCTTCTCGTGCTGGTGTTGCTGTCGCTGCAAGCGGCGGTCCTTGAGGGCTCATTCGGATCCGGATACCGCGGGGCGGCCTTTGCCGTCGCCGCCGTGTTCGGTGCCCGAATCCTTGCCACGCTCCTCTTCGGAGCCGTACTTCTGGGGCCGCTGACGACGCTCACCGCGCCCGGTGGACCGCTGGACCGGCGGTGGCTGATGATCGGGGCGGACGGCCTGCGGCTCGCGCTGCTCGTCGTCGCGCCACTGTGGATCGACTGGATGCCCGAAAGGGCGCTCATGATGATCCTCATCACCGTCTTCGTCACCGGCGTCGGCGAACGGCTGTGGACGGTCGCGAAGGAGAGTGCCGCCCCCGCGCTGCTGCCCTCCCCGCCCCCCGAGGGCGCCGCGGTACGCCCGCTGCCCGACCACCTCGACGCACTGCGCAGGCTCTCCCTCCGTACGGACTTCGCCGCCGTCCCCGCCGCCGCGGCCGTTCTGCTGATCGCGGCGCTGATCGGCAATCTGCTGTCCTCGGGGCTGGAGTGGTTCTCCTTCCACCAGGCGGCTCTCGGCTCGTACGTCGCGGCCGGGCTGTTCTCCGCCTCGATCTCGATCCTCTACTTCCTCGAACTCCCTGGTTCTCCGACGCCCCGCCCGCGCTCGCCCCTGGAGGGTCTGCGACGGCCGTCCACCGGCAGCGGCCCGGACAAGGGCCGCACCGGCGCCGTCCCGCTGCTCGTCGGCGCGTGCGCGGCCGTCGCCGGAGCGATCGCCGCCGCAGCCGCCGTCGCCGCACTGCACGCCTACGACCTCGGTGGCGGACCGGCCACGTTCGCCCTGCTGATCCTGGCTCTGACGGGCGCCACAGGCGCCGGTATCCGTACCGCGGAGAAGGTGCTGCCCACCCTGTCGCGGCGCCGGATGCTCGCCCTCGCCACCGCTGTCACCGGGGTCGCGCTCCTCGCGATGGGTCTGGTGCCGGACACGGCGACCGTGGTGTTCCTCGCGGTCCTCGCCGGTTACGCGGCGGGTGTCGCGGCCAACACCGGCCACACGCTCGTCGACCAGGAGACCGAGGAGTCCCGCCGGGCCAGGACGGCCGAGCACCTCCAGGCAGTCGTCCGGGTCCTGATCGCGCTCGGCGCGGTCGCGGGACCGCTGCTGGCCGCGGCGATCGGCGCCCACCGGCTGAAGGCCGGCGACTTCGTCTTCGCGCACGGCGGCGCAGCGTTCGCCCTCATGCTCATCGGCGCCCTGCTGCTGCCGGTCGCCGCGATCGTCCTCGCGAAGACGGACGACCGTTCCGGAGTGCCGCTCCGCCGTGACCTGCGCGAGGCCCTGCGTGGCGGCGAGCCGGCTGTCGCCCCCGCCGCCACCGGCTTCTTCCTCGTCCTGGAGGGCGGCGACGGGGCAGGCAAGTCCACCCAGGTCGCGGCGCTCGCCGAGTGGATCCGGGCCAAGGGCCACGAGGTCGTCGTCACCCGCGAGCCCGGCGCCACGCCGGTCGGCAAGCGGCTGCGCTCGATCCTGCTCGACGTGTCGTCGGCCGGGCTCTCGAACCGGGCCGAGGCACTGCTCTACGCCGCCGACCGCGCCGAGCACATCGACTCGGTGGTCCGTCCGGCCCTGGAGCGCGGCGCGATCGTCATCTCCGACCGCTACATCGACTCGTCCGTCGCCTACCAGGGCGCGGGCCGCGATCTCTCCCCGACCGAGATCGCCCGGATCTCGCGGTGGGCGACGAGCGGACTCGTACCGCATCTGACGGTGCTGCTCGACGTCGACCCGGAGACCGCACGGGAACGGTTCACCGAGGCGCCCGACCGGCTGGAGTCCGAGCCGCCCGAGTTCCACGCCCGGGTACGCTCCGGCTTCCTCACGCTGGCCGCCGCGGACCCGACCCGCTACCTGGTGGTGGACGCCGGCCAGGAACCGGAATCGATCACCACCGTCGTACGCCACCGCCTCGACCAGCTCCTGCCGCTCTCCGAGGCCGAGATCAAGGCCCAGGAGGAGGCGCGCAAGGCGGCCGAGGAAGAGGCCAGGCGCAAGGCCGAGGAAGAGGCGGCGCGCAAGGCGGAGGAGGAGCGGCTGGAGCGCGAGCGCCAGGAACAGCTCGCCAAGCTCCGCGCCGAGGAGGAGGAGCGCAAGCGCCGCGAGCTGGAGGAGGCGCGGCAGCGCGAGGCCGAGCGGCAGGCGGAGGAGGCCCGCCGGCAGGCCGAGGAAGCCCGTCGGGTCGCCGAGGAGGAGCGGGTCCGGCGTGAGGCCGAGGAGCAGGCGCGCGAGGCCGAGCAGGAGCGGCTGCGCAGGCAGGCCCAGGAGGAGGCACGGCTGCGCAAGGAGGCCGAGGCGCGGCGGCTGGAGAAGCAGCGCAAGGCGGAGGAGGCGCTGCTGCGGGCCGAGGCTGCCCGGCGGCAGGCCGAGGCCGAGGCGGCCGCGGCGGCGGAGGCCGCCCGCGCGGAGGCGGCCGCGTCCGCTTCCGTCCCGGACAACGAGCTGACGGTGCCGACGCCGGTCGTCAACCCGAACGAGGTGACGCAGCCGGTGCCCTCACCGGTCGACACGCCTTCGGACCAGGCCGAGACCACGATGATCCCGAGAATCAGCGATATGTCCGAGCCGCCTGCGGCACGGGACGCCACGGGCTCCGCAGACGAGACGGCGGTACTCCCGCCGGTACGTGACGAACACCCGGCGGACCGCGTTCCGCGGGGCATCTTCCGCGACGAGCGCCCGGCGGACGCCGTACCGGAGGGTGACAACGAGCGCACCCGGGAGCTGCCGCAGATCGGCGGTCCGCACGCCGTCCCGGAGGCAGCCGAGGAGCGGCGTCCGGGCCGGGGCCATCGCCGTCGCCCGGAGTGGGCCGAGGAGACTCCGCTGGACGATCTGCCGACCCTGGCCGACGAGCTGCTCGGCGACCATGACCCGGACGACGAGGGCCATGGCACCTCCGGACGGGGCCGCCGCCCGCGCCGCTGAGAGCGGCCGCGACGGGTGGCCCGGGCGGTTCGGGGCAGGCCGGATCGCCGGGAATGTCAGACCCTTCCGCCACAATGGGAAACCCCTAGACCACCACCGGAAGGGCGGTGACCGATGACCGTATGGGACGACCTGGTCGGCCAGGACCGGGTGCAGGAGCAGCTCGGCGCCGCCGCCCGGGACGCCGATGAGCTGGTCACCGCCATTTCCGCGGGGGATCAGGTGCCGCCGGGGTCGAAGATGACCCACGCCTGGCTGTTCACCGGACCGCCGGGTTCCGGGCGGTCCACCGCCGCCCGCGCCTTCGCCGCCGCCCTCCAGTGCACCAGTCCGGACCGCGCGCTGGGCGGCGCACCGGGGTGCGGTTTCTGCGACGGCTGCCACACCAGCCTCATCGGGACGCATGCCGACGTCGAGGTGGTCCGTACGGACCTGCTCTCCATCGGCGTGAAGGAGACCCGTGAGCTGGTCCGGCGCGCCCAGCTGTCCCCGGCCGTGGGCCGTTGGCAGGTGATCATCCTGGAGGACGCCGACCGCCTTACCGAGGGCGCGGGAAACGTGCTCTTGAAGGCGGTCGAGGAGCCCGCGCCCCGTACGGTGTGGCTGCTCTGCGCACCCTCGCTCGAAGATGTGCTGCCCACCATCCGGTCCCGTTGCCGTCACCTCACCCTGCGCACGCCCCCTGTCGACGCCGTTGCCGATGTGCTGATCCGGCGTGACGGAATCGAACCGGAGCGGGCCACGGCAGCCGCTCGCGCCACCCAGGGGCACATCGGCCGGGCCCGCCGCCTGGCCACCGACGAGAAGGCCCGCGCGCGCCGCGCGGCCGTGCTCAAGCTTCCGCTCCGGGTGGAGGACATCGGTGGTTGTCTCAAGGCCGCTCAGGAGCTGATCGACACCGCCACGGAGGACGCGAAGCAGGTTTCCGAGGAGGTGGACGCCAAGGAGACGGAGGACATGAAGGCCGCACTCGGCGCGGCTGCCGGAGGCCGGATGCCGCGCGGCACGGCAGGGGTGATGAAAGAGCTGGAGGACAAGCAGAAGCGCCGCAAGACCCGTACCCAGCGCGACAGCCTCGACCTCGCCCTCACCGACCTGACCGGCTTCTACCGCGACGTACTGGCGCTGCAGCTGGGCTCGCAGATCGCCCTCGCCAATGTCGATGTACGGGACGCACTCGACCGCATCGCCCGGTCCTCGACGCCCGAGCGCACCCTGCGCCGGATAGAGGCGGTGATCGCCTGCCGCCGGGCGCTGGACCGCAATGTGGCGCCGCTGCTCGCAGTGGAGGCGATGACGATGGCTCTGCGCGCCGGCTGATCCGTCCGCGGTCCTCGTCGCGCACCGCCGATTCATCCGAATGGGTAACGAAACGGGCCAGTCACCCCGTGAGGGCTACGCTCCGGGCATGGATACCAGGCGTCTGCTCCGTACCTTCGCCACCGTGCTCGGCGCGACCGGCCTACTCGTCTCCGGCTGCAGCAAAGGCAGTTCGACGACGAGCCCGTCGGGCCCGACGTCCGCCGCACCTGCGGCGCTCCAGCCGTACTACGCGCAGCATCTGAACTGGCGGGACTGCGGCTTCTCCGGTTTCCAGTGCGCCACGATGAAGGCGCCGCGCGACTACCGGAAGCCGGACGGCGGCGACATCAAGCTGGCCGTCTCCCGGAAGAAGGCCACCGGTCCGGGCCGGCGGATCGGCTCCTTGCTGGTGAACCCGGGCGGCCCCGGCGGCTCGGCCATCGGCTACCTCCAGAACTACGCGGCCCTCGGCTACCCCGCCGCGGTCCGCGCCCGCTACGACATGGTCGCCATCGACCCGCGCGGCGTCGCCCGCAGCGAGCCCGTCGAATGCCTCACCGGCCCCCAGATGGACGCGTACACCCAGGTCGACCAGACCCCCGACGACCGTGCCGAGGTCACGAAGCTGGGCACCGCCTTCGATACGTTCGCAGACGGCTGTGAGCAGCGCTCCGGCGCGATCCTCCCGCATGTCTCCACTGTCGAGGCGGCCCGCGACATGGACATCCTGCGGGCCCTGCTCGGCGACGAGAAGCTGACGTACCTCGGGGCGTCGTACGGCACCTTCCTCGGTGCGACGTACGCCGAACTCTTCCCCGGCCGGACCGGTCGTCTCGTCCTCGACGGTGCGATGGACCCGTCGCTTTCGTCGCTGGAGATGAACCGCGACCAGACGGCGGGCTTCGAGGTCGCGTTCCAGGCCTTCGCCGCGGACTGCGTGAAGAGGTCGGACTGCCCGCTCGGCAACACCTCCACCGCGGACGCCGCGGCCGGGCTGAAGCAGCTCTTCACCGACCTCGACGCCAGGCCCGTCCCGGCCGGCGGCTCCCGCAAGCTCGGCGAGTCCCTCGCCACCACCGGTGTCATCGCCGCCATGTACGACCAGGGGACCTGGCCCCAGCTCCGTAGCGCCCTCGCCGGCGTCCGGGCGGGCGACGGGTCCGGCCTGCTCGCCCTGTCCGACAGCTACTACGAGCGCAAGCCGAACGGCACATACGCCAACCTGATGTTCGCCAACGCCGCGGTGAACTGCCTGGACGCGCCTCCGGCCTTCACCGGCCCCGACGCCGTCGAGCAGGCACTCCCCAGCTTCGAGAAGGCCTCCCCGGTCTTCGGCAATGCCTTCGCCTGGGCCGCTCTGAACTGCGCCCACTGGCCCGCGGCGCCCACCGGCACCGCGCATCGCATCACGGCGAAGGGCGCGTCCCCGATCGTCGTGGTCGGCACCACCCGTGACCCGGCGACCCCGTACAAGTGGGCCCAGTCCCTCGCCGCCCAGCTCTCCTCGGGCAGGCTCCTCACGCACGAGGGCGACGGTCACACCGCGTACGGCCGTGGCAGCCGCTGCATCGACACGGCGATCAACACGTACCTCCTGGAGGGCACCCCGCCGGCCGACGGCACGAAGTGCTCCTGACCTCCCGCGGCTCCCCCCCCCACCCCTGACCTGCGCATTCGGCTCCGGAGGCGGGTGGTGCGGAGCACCCTCCGAAACTGTGTAAACTTAGCGACGCTGCTGCTCGCACCATAGTGCGACAGGGCGTGCCGCCTTAGCTCAGTTGGCCAGAGCAACGCACTCGTAATGCGTAGGTCTCGGGTTCGAATCCCGAAGGCGGCTCCATGGTGAACCCCAGGTCGGGCCTTTGACCTGGGGTTTCTTGTTTGCGTTGACCTTGGAATTCGGGCAGATCGGACACTTGCGGTCTGTGCATCGCAATGCGTCGGTCGCGGATTCGCTTCCTGTTGCCGACGAGCCCCTGGTGAGGCTCTGACCAGCGGTTTTGGTGCATTGAGCCCTTCGGTTGGCCATGCAGGCAAACGCTCCGGTGGACAGTCGGTGACAAGCGTGTGTGACGGCTCGCCAGAAACGCCTCGCCGTCCCTGGGGGAGCCGAGGGTTTCGGGTGCCTTGGGAACGGGTGGTCGGCGGCGTAGCGCTTGTGCTGTTCCGACAGGCTGGGGGAAATCCTGGCTGCCGAGGGGCGACGTCACTGGTGAGGTTCCCGCCGCAGCGTCGCCCATGGAGGGGACCCCTGTCCGTGGGAGGATCGGCAGGTAGGCCGGAGTGCGGCGGAGGTGACGGCGTTGGTGGCGGACGAGGCGATGGCGCAGCGCCTGCTGGGTTGGCTGGTGCCCGACGGTGACTCGCTCGTCGCGCTCTCGGCGGCCGAGGCCGAACGCTTCTGCTGGTACGAGCTGCCCCGCAAGTGGCACGCGGACACCCCTGAGCAGCGGCGGGCTGTCGCCGTCCTGGCCGACCTGCTGGCCGGAGTGGGCCGAGCGCGGGCCGCCGCGGTGTGCACGAGCGCGACCACCGCCCAGGTGCTGGAGGCCTGGCAGCGCTCCGAGGAGGCGGGCTTCGCGGCCTACCGCAAGGCCGCGGCCGCCTCGCCCACGACCCCGCCGGACGTGCCCGAGCTGAGCTGGGGGCAGGTCATGGGCGTCCGGGAAGCGCTGGCCCGTGCCCACCTCGAAGATCGACTGGAGAAGGCCCTGGACGAGGGCGAGCTCGACCCGGACACGCGTACGTTCCCGGCCGCGCGCCGACGGCTCGTCCAGCACTGGATCACCACGGCGCAGCCCGTGTTCGAGGGCCGCGCCCCGCTGGAGGCCGTCCGCCGCGAACGGCGCGAGTTGTGGGCCGAGGCGCCCCCGACTGAGCGCCGCGCCCTGCTCGCCGCCGTCCTGCCTGACCTGGAGAAGTCGGCTGCGGCACCGGTGGACACGGCTGAGCCGCTGCGGTGGCTGCTGGAGCAGATCGGCGGCGGCGTCACCCTGACACAGGCCGGCTACCTGCCGCGGGAACTGGTGGTTGCCGCGTTCGCCCGCTACCCGCACTGGTACCCGATCGGCAAGGGGCCACGCTCGGAGGCGGACCTGTTCCAGCTGGCCGACCTGCATGAACTCGCTCGCACCCACCGGCTGGTGACCAAGCGCCACCGTACGCTCAAGCTCTCGCCTGCCGGCCGCGCCCAGCTGGCGGACCACCAGCTGCGCCAGCACACGGCCGCGCTGGCCTGGCTCGGCACCACCGCGGCTGAGCGGCAGGTGGCCGAGTCCGCCCTGGGCGCGCTGTGGGCGGAGCCCCGGTCCCGCGAGGACCTCCGCGATGCCGTACATCCGGTGCTTGGGGCGTGCTTCACCCACGGCGACGGCACCGCGATGGAGGCGAAGGACAGCGAGCAGCTGCTGTGGAGGTTCTGGCGCACCGGCCGCGAACTCGGCTACCTCGACGGGCGGGAACGGTCCGTCGACGCCCCGATCTCCCTGTCCGTGACTGGCCGCCCGGCCGCCCTCGCCGCGCTCCGCCTCCTGGCCGAGGGGCCCCGCGACCACATCTGAGCGCGCCTCAGCGGGCTGTCAGGCCGGCGTCGGTGAGGCGCCGCATCAACGAGGGCTTGCCGCGGTGCTGCTCGCGCAGGTCGTCAAGGCGCCGGGCGAACTCCTCGGGGGCGTCCGCCCGGTCGTGGATTTCGCGGAGATCCTTCAGGAGGGTGACGGCGGCGTCGTAGGGGCCGGGCTGCTTCTGCCCGATCAGGTGGGCGATGTCCTGCCAGGCTTGCTCGGTGTTCTCGGCCAGGCGGTCCAGACGGCTCTCGCGGGCCCGCTGTTCGACCCGGCGCTCCTGGGCACGGACTTGTTCCTGCTGCCGGGTGTGACCGCTGCGCACCTCGTGGGCGGCGTCGAGGAGCTCCGCAGCTGAGCGGCGTCGGGCAGCGGTGGACGGTTCGGCTGTGCCGTGGGACGCGGCGCGGTGGCGGGCCAGCAGAGTGGGGCCCGGTTGCGGGGCGGTGCCCAGGGCTGCATCCAGTAGCAGGGTGTCCTTCTCGCGCGGTGGCAGGGCGCGGATCCAGGCGGCGAGCGCGTCCTTGTCGATCGCCTGGGAAGGGGCGGCGCCGCTGGCGCGGGCAGCAGCGGTGAGCAGATGCGGGTCGACGTGAAGGAAGTCGGCCAGGGCCTGCTGCGGGCCGGTGAGTCGGGCAAGGCCGACGGGTACGGGCGGTTCGAGGGTGGAGGTGTACTCGTCCTCGTCGACGTCCTCCTCCAGCTCCCAGCGGGTGAGCGCGGAGAGCCAGGCCAGATAGAGGGGGCGCAGGTCGCCCGCGGCGAGTTCGGTACGCAGGGCGGTGAACGAGGCGAGGGTGAAGGAGGTCTCGAAGTCCCACTCGCCGCCGTCCTCGGCCTCGTAGGAGAAGTCGAGCAGCAGGTACCCTTTCCTGGTCCAGCAGGTCAAGGCGTCTTCCGCACAGTACGGTTCGGCGCTGCGGGCGGGCAGCAGGGCGGTGGGCAGGCGCAGCATCAGGCGCCGCGAGTCCCAGTTGGCGAAGTACAGATGGGCGTCGTACGACTGCTCCATCAGTTTGCGCTCATCGCCGCGGAAGTTGCCGTAGTGGTACTCGTTGACGAAGTGCGTCGCGCTGATCCGGGCCCGGCTCGACAGCGCCCGCACCCGTTCGAGCTCGTCCTTCGTCAACGGTCGGTCGATAGCCTGGAACTCGTAGTACTGGTACTCGCTCACGTTCGTGCAGACTACCGACAGGCGCTGCGGCTCATCTCACGGGACCTGGATGTGATCCCCCGTTCGGGGCCTGTCCACGGTTACGGTCCTGGCGGTGCTGTCGGTAGGCTGGTCCACGCGGGTGACGGAGCGTGCCCGTTCCCATCCGTTCCGCTGCTCCCCGAGCGAGGTCGCTTGAGTACCGTCACCATTCGCCCGCCCACAGATGACGGCTCGGCTCCGCGGCCCGAAGGGCTGCCTGACGCGTTCGCGGTGCTGTTGGCCCAGCTGGGCGCGGCTCCGGTGGATCCGGTCACCTCGGTGCTGGTGGACGCGGCGGTGGAGGTGTGGCGCAGGCCCGGTTTCGACTCCTTCCTGTCGCTGCCGCAGCTGTCCTTCGTGCCGTTCGGGTACCAGATGCAGACCGCTCAGACGGTGCTGCGGCGGATGCGCGGCCGGGCGATCCTGGCCGACGAGGTGGGGCTGGGCAAGACGATCGAGGCGGGTCTGGTTCTGTCCGAGCTGCGGATGCGGGGGTTGGCGGATCGGACGCTGGTGCTCACCCCGGCCGGGTTGGTGGAGCAGTGGCGCGAGGAGTTGGAGCGCAAGTTCGGCCTGCCGACGGTGATCGCCCGGGGCCAGGGCTGGGACGAGGCGGACGCGGAGCGGCCGGTGGTGCTCGCCTCGATCGCCGCCGCGCGCCGGGAACCGCTGAAGTCCCGGCTGACCGCAGGGCAGTGGGATGTGGTGGTGGCGGACGAGGCGCACCGGTTGCGCAATCCGCGCAGCGCCTCGGGGAAGCTCGCCCGGGCCTTGCGTGCCCGCTACCTGCTGCTGCTCACCGCGACTCCGATGGAGAACCGGTTGCAGGACCTGTACGAGCTCGTGAGCCTGGTCGCGCCCGGATTGCTGGGTACCTCTGCTCAGTTCCGCCAGCGGCACGCCGGAGCCGGGACGGATACATCGGCGCCGCGCAACCTGGCCGAGTTGCGGGCCCGTACCCGTGAGGTGATGGTCCGTCACCGGCGCAGCGAGGTCGAGGTGCTGCTGCCGCAGCGGCTGGCCGAGACGGTGCTGGTGGCGCCCTCGCAGGAGGAGGCGGAGCTGTATGCGGGGATCGCGGCCAGGATCAGGGCGGAGGCCAGGGGTGCGTCCTCGGCGCGGCTGCTGACCCTGCGCGGGCTGACCCGGCTGGCCGGGTCGAGCCCGCAGGCCGCCGCGCCGACCCTGGCCAAGGCGGGCTGGCCGGACCTGGCGGATCTGGCCCGGGGGATCGAGGGATCCACCAAGGCGGATCTCCTGCTGGAGCGGCTGCGCCGGCACAACGGACAGGGGGAGAAGGTGTTGGTGTTCACCGCCTTTCGGCAGACCCTGGACGCGCTCGCCGCGCGGCTGGAGCGCGAGGGCGTCCAGGCGGCGGTCTACCACGGCAGCCTCTCGCGCCGGGACAAGGAAGCGGCGGTGGCGGCCTTCCGCGATTCCGCGCCGGTGCTGCTGTCCACGGAGTCTGCCGGAGAGGGCCGCAATCTGCAGTTCTGCCATGTGATGGCCAATGTGGACCTGCCGTGGAACCCCATGCAGATTGAGCAGCGCCTGGGCCGGCTGCACAGGGTGGGGCAGGAGCACGACGTGGTGCTGACCAATCTGGTCGCCCGGGGCACCATCGAGCAGCGGATCCTGCACGTCCTTGAATCCAAGATCAATCTGTTTGAGCTTGTTGTCGGCGAGTTGGACATGATCCTGGGCCGGGTGGACGAGGACTTCGACTTCGAGGCCTCCGTTTTCGACGCCTTCGCCACCGCGGAGGACGACGCGGAGTTCGAGGAGCGCCTGGAGTGCCTGGGTAAGCGGCTGGTCAGTGCCCGCACGGACTACCTGGACAGCCGCGGCGCGGTCGATCAACTGGTCGGCGGCGATGACGAGTGGGAGGCGGGCCGGTGATCCGGAAAGAGGCCGGGCTGGCCTTCTGGCTGGACTGGGTCGAGCACCGCGGCGGGCTGTGGGAGGACGCCGGGGACACCGCCCTGGCACTCCTGCCCGCTGCCCTGGCGAGCGAGCTGGAGCTGCCTGAGGAGACCGCGGCCACCGCCGACCCCGATGTCGCCCGCGAGGACGGCGCCCTGCTGCTGGTGACCGGGCACCCGGTGGTCGCCAAGGCCGCCGAGAGCGTGCTGGCCGCGGGCGACACGGGCACCCTCACCCTGGCCGCGCCGCGCTCCGTGCCGCCCGATGCGGTCACGTTGCTGTCCAAGGCTCGAGAGCATCTGCCGGTCGACCACGGTCGCCTGGATCCGCGCTCCGACGCCCCGCCCGAGCGGGCCCTGCGGCCAGTGCTGCGCGTGGGCGCCCTGGTGGGCTACGAGCTCTCCGCGGAGGACCACTTCCAGGAGCAGGTCGAGGTGTACGTCGACGTACCCAGCCGCCTGCGGGTGCCGGCGGGGGTGAGCGAGCGCCTCGCACGCACCGGCCATGACCCCCGTGCCGAGACCGCGCTGCCCGCCGGGCTCGCCGCCGCCTTGGACTACGCCTCCACGAGCCGGCCGGACCTGGCGGCGGCCCTCGCCAAGGCTCACCGGATGCTGGAGGCCGCCGCCGTGCTGCGCCGTGATGGGCTGGCCGGGCAGATCGGCGACGCGTACGCGAAGGAGCGCGGCCGCGCCGAGGAGTACTACGCCGCCGCCGTGGACTCCTTGGAGCGCCGTGCCGCCACCGCGCCCGAGGACCGCGCGGCGTTGCTGCGCGCCCGTATCGAGAGCACTCGCGAGGAGCGCGCCCGCCGTCTGGCCGAGATCGCCGAAAAGTACCGTGCTCGCCACACGCTTACTCCCTACCGGCTGCACCTGCTGAGAGTGCCGGTGCTATGCCTCGCGCTGGACGTCCGCAGGGGTGACAGGCGCTATCCGCTTGACCTGGACTGGCTGCTGCCCGCCGGGGAGTTCGCCCCACTGCGCTGCCCTGCCTGCGCCCAGAGCGGTGCTCCGCTGGTCGCGGCCAAGACCCACTTGGGCTGCGCCCGATGCCTGGCCCCCAAGCGCCCCACCCCGGAGTCCGTACCTCCGCCCCGCGACGGCGCTGGCGCGCACGCTGCCGTATCCGCGGAACGCGCGGCGGCGCCGGTGCGTGCGGGCGCGACCATCGCTGTGGGGCCGTCGGCTGCACGAAACGCCGAGGCCGCAGGCGGCGCTGCGCCGCGAAGCAGAGGTGAAGCGAAGGCCGGGCGAATCGCTGAGGCGTCCGCAGCGCGCGCCGCCTCTGCCCGGCCTGCCGCACCCGGCCATGCCGAGTCCCCGCCGCAGCGCCGATCTGTCGATCCCCAGGCCCTGCAGAAGCGGGCCTTCACCTTCTGGGAGCACGCCGCAGGGGGCGACCGCCGCAAGCTGGAGCGGCTGTGCGCCCCAGACTCGCCCGCCGCCGCCCTGCTACGGCTGTACGGCGCGGCCGGGCCGCTGTACGGGATCGGCGTCGGCTTCCAGGAGCGGGTGGAGTCCTGCAGCGTCTCGGTCTTCCCCGCCGAGGGACGACGCGGCTGGGACAGTGCCGGAGGCGAGGTCCACACCGACCGGGGACGCCATGACTACCTGCTGCGCTGGTCCCCCGGGCCCGACCGGCTGATCGTCGAGGTCCTGCCCCACCGGACTCCCTACGCGATGAATGCCAGCACCGTGATGGCGCGCTACCGCTCGGGTGGTACCGAGCCGGCCACCCGCCTCCCGCGCACCGGTGCCGAACTGGACCCGGTCGCCCACCTGCTGTGGCAGCGCACCCCTGCCCGGCACGGGGCGCACCTGGCCGCACGGGCCCTGGCCTCCTGGTGGCGGCTGACCGCCCCGCAGGCGTTGCGGGAGCGTTACCCGGCTGCGGTCCTCGCTGCCGCCGCCGAACGGTCCGCCTGCTACTGGAGCGGCGTCGGCGGAGGCGGCTACGGCGACGCGGCACTGCTGTGGCAGGTCCCCGAGGCCGACCTGCGCAAGGCCGGCACGCACCTGCAGCGCCTGCTGAAACTGACCCAGGACCAGCCCTGGTAGTCGCGCACCGCGCCCGGAACGCACTGGCGAAAGCCGGAGTGGATGAGCACGCTCCGTCTCAAGGGCCTGAAGGTCTTCGAGAAGATGCGCTTGCCGACAGCTTCGACGTCGACTGTCCGGTGGACGCGCACGGGGTCTGTCGGCGCGCCATCGAGCCCCTCAGGGCTGTCATCGGCGGCGCCGACCACCAGCAGATCGCCCGGATGGCTGCGCACCCTGCCCTCGCCGGTGCCGAGTCGTTGCTGTTCCGCCAGGCCGGCCTGGCGGAACGGGGAGGCGGATCGGGCTGGCGCTCTGGTGAGTGAGGTGTTGACCGAGCTCCCCGGGCACCAGGAACTGCACACGTTCGCCGCCGAGAGCGGGGCAGCGCTGCCGGCTCGGGTACCGGGGGCGGCAGGGCGGTTCTCCCGCTGAACGGACTCCAAGTCCACAGGCATCTGTTGCTGGAGCGAGTTCAGGGCGGTCACGATGATCGGGACGACGGTGGTCCTGCGGTCAGCTCAGGGGGGCGGCCTCGCCTCCCCTCGGCGCGGCTCCCGTGCCTGGTTGCGGATCGAGGCGTCGCTGACGAACACCACAGCGACCGGCGGGCAACGCTCGGGCAGGGGCATACTGGGTGCATGGAGTCACGGGTGCGGTACGCGGAGATCCGGCCCTACACGGTTCCGGAGACGCTGGAGGAGCTGGCCGGTTCGGCAACCGGGGTGGTGGTTCTGCCGACCGTGCTGGACTGGACGCCGAAGCGTGTCTACGACCTGTCGGACGACGTTGACCTGCGGATGCTCTATGAGACGGTGATCCGTGAGGCCATGCATGTGGAGGAGCTACGGCAGTTCCTGGACCCGGTGCTCCTCTCGGCCGTGTGGCAGAGGCTGTGGCTCCCGCCGCGCGCACGGTCGATGTGGGAAGGGCGATTCCCGCAGCTGGCCCGCAGGGCTGCGTAGTATTCACCTGCATGGATCCGTTTCACGCCCGACTCCGGTACTGCACCCCGATGACGCGGTGGCCAACAAGGTGACCACGCTTTTCGGACGGGCCGCGCCACGGGATTACCTCGACGTGAATGCCGCGCTCGCCTCCGGGCGGTACTCCGGTGGGCGGCTGCTGCAATTGGCGTCGGAGCACGACGCCGGGTTCGATCCGCGCTACTTCGCCCAAGCGCTGCGGGCGGTCGACCGTTGGCCGGACCGGGAGTACGAGGCATACGGCGTCGACGGCGGCCAGGTGGAGGATATGCGCCGACGGTTGCGCGCCTGGGCTGCCGAGATCCTTGACGAACGGCTCGACGAGAAATGACCCGGCCAGCTGTGTCGACCCTGAGCACCCACACAGTGACCGAACCCAGCGATGGGGCGCTTGTAGATGTCCTACAGCGGCATCTGTTCGTCTCTCCGCCTGGTCGACAGCGTCGTAGGGAGCGCAGCTCCAGTCTCGCTGGTGCGCCGCTGACACTTCCTTCGGTGGACAGCCGGTGGGCAGACGCCTTTGGACGGTGCATCACGGGGTGGCATGGGTCAACCTGCCGAACGTGCTCTGATCAGGAAAAACGTCACCAGGCAGCACGACGAAGCACAACACAACACGATCGCTCATGGTCTCGTAATGCGTAGGTCTCGGGTTCGAATCCCGAAGGCGGCTCCGAGAAAGGCCAGGTCAGACGTTGTCTGACCTGGCCTTTTCGGTTGCTCGGGGCATGACGCGTCACACAGCCGAGGTGCCGCGAGTTTGCTTGCGTGAGCGATGCATGAGCGGAGCGGGTTTCAGCCCTTCTTCGCGGCCTTCTTGGCGGCCTTGCGGGCCTGCTCCTCCTGCTCGGCCTTGCGCTGGAGGGGGACGAGCCGACAACCGGGCCGCCCACGCCCTGCGCACGGCGGCCTGCCGACGCTCGACCATGACCAGCTCCCAGGCGCCGGGCCACGTGAACCAGGCCCGTAAACCCGCAAGCGGCAAGCAATCCGAGTCGCATCGCCGACACCATCGGTAACCCGCATCAACCACACGGGGCGCCTGTCTGGTGAGCGCGCCCGGCGACCAGCCTGTTCCTCGTGTTCGGGGTGGGGGCGATCGGCTGGGGCGATAGTGAGGTTCGGGAGCCGGTATGGGGTGGGTGTTGTGGTGCGAGGGTGGGCGGATCAGGCTGGGGCCCGCAATGAGGTAGCCGGGCTGTCGGGACGGCGTGTACGTGGAGGTGCGGCGTGGGGCGGTTCACCGTTGTCGTCAACGGGGAAGAGCAGTACTCGATCTGGGCCGAAGGGCGCGAGCTGCCCCTGGGCTGGCGGGACGCGGGTGTGGTGGGGACCAAGGAAGAGTGCCTTGCGCACATCGACGAGGTGTGGACGGACCAGCGGCCGCTGAGCGTGCGGTAGGGCTCGCGCCCGGGGCGTGACCCCCTCTAGGGTCCCTGGTGGTGACGGGGCCGGGCTACGCGTCCGGGGGGAGCCAGCCGCGTTGGACCGCTCGGGCGCCGGCTTCGAAGCGGCTTCGGGCGCCCAGGCGGTCCATCAGGACCGTGGCGATGCGGCGGGCCGTGCGGTAGGAGACGCCGAGGCGTTTGGCGATGCCCTCGTCGGTGTGGCCCTCGGCGAGCAGGCGCAGGGCGGCCGCCTCCTGGTGGTCCAGTTCGCCCTCGTCGCGGCGCGGGGCCTGGCCCAGCGGGCGGGCGTTCTCCCACACCGTCTCGAAGAGGGTGCACAGGGCGGTGAGCGTGCCCTGGCCGGTGAGGGCGACCGCGCCCTCACCGCTGTTCTCGGTGTTGACGGGGAGGATGGCGGTCGTCCGGTCCACGATGGTCATCCGGAGCGGCAGCACGGCGACCGTGCGGACCTGGCCGCCCAGCCCCGTCAGCCACTTGGCGTGCGCCTCGCTGGCCGGGTGATTGCGTACGCTGTCCAGATAGATCGTCCGCATGGTGACGCCCCGGACCAGGAGCCGCTCGTTGAGCGGGCGGGACGCCGCCATGTTCTCCTCCGTCTGCGCCCCGCCGGGGGCGAAGACCATCACCTCGGTCCGGACGTTCTCGGTGAGCACCGCGAGGCGGGTCCGGACCTGGTCGACGTCGGCGAGGTGCTCCACGCTGACCGGCGCCCCGGCCGGGCGCAGGTCCTCGTACTCGGAGATCAGCTGCCGCGCCGCAGCCCGGGCGCCCGCGATGCGCTGGCTCTCCAGGGCGAACTCGGCCTGCCGCTGGGCCAGCAGGTAGTCCAGACCGACCTCCGGGTTGACCGCGCGGGGCGGCGTCGAAGCGCCGGTCGGGCAGTCGGCGGCGTACTGCACGAGCGAGAGCTCGCACAGCCGGTCCCACGCCTCGCGCACGGCCTCCTCGGAGATCCCGAGCCGCTCGGCCAGCGCCTCGGCGTCGTCCCGGGGGCGGCTCAGCATCGCCCGGTAAACAGCCTCGGTCGGTTTGTCCAGTCCCAGTAGTTCGAGCATCGGCCCCCCGTCCATCAGTGGCTGCCATTATCCCTGGCATGGCCGAGACGGCCTGAGTTGGCCGGGCCGGATTGGGTCAGGGCCCAATCCGGCCACCCGGAAACCCTTCCTGACCGTGTGACGGATGGTGATGCTGTGGCTGAGAGAAAACACAGTCACCGGGGGGAAGTTCGTCATGCTTCGCGTTCGTATGGTCAAGGCCGCCGCAACCATCGCCCTGGGCACCGCGGCACTGCTCGCGCCCGCCGCCGCACAGGCCGCCACCGCGGCGCCACAGGCCGTCGAGGCGCCCGCGCCGGTCGCGGACGCCGTGCAGCAGGACATGGGCTGGCAGTGACCACCGCCGCCACCACGGGGACGGCGCGCCGCCGGGACAGCGCATGGATCTGAAGCAGCTCACCACCTTTCACCGGGTCGCGACGCTGCTCAGCTTCACCCGCGCCGCGGCCGACCTGAAGTACGCGCAGTCCAGCGTGACCGCCCAGGTCAAGGGCCTGGAGGTGGCGTTGGGTGTGGAGCTCTTCGAGCGGCTGCGGGGGCGGATCCGGCTGACACCGGCCGGTGAGCGGCTCGTACCGTACGCCGAGCAGATCCTGTCCCTGGTCGACGAGGCCCGGGACCGGACGACCGTCCGGGCCGAGCCGTCCGGGGTGCTCTCTATCGGCACGATGGAGAGCATCACCTCCTACCGGATGCCCCCGGTCCTCGAGTACTTTCACCACCGCTACCCGCAGCTCCAGCTCGACCTGCGGCCCAGCCTGTGCCGGGACACCTGCGAGGCGCTGCGGCAGGGCACCTTCGACCTGGGCTTCCTCATGGAGGCCGAGACCGAGCACCCGGGGGTCAGGACCGAGGTCCTCGGCTCCGAGGCGCTGGTCGCGGTCGCCGCCCCGGACCATGTCCTGGCCGGCGCCCGCAACGTCTCCACCAGCGATCTGCGCGCGGTGCCGATCCTGGCGCCGGAGGCGGGCTGCTCGTACGGGGCGATGTTCGAGGCGGAGCTCAACGGCGGCGCCGAGGAGCCCGTACCACTGCTGCAGTTCGGCAACATCGAGTCGATCAAGCGTGGGATCTCGGCCGGTCTCGGCGTCAGTGTGCTGCCCGCGATGGCGGTGGCCGACGAGGTCGAGGCGAAGTCGCTGACCGTGTTGGACTGGCAAGCGCCGTTCGAGGTGTATACGCAGATCGCTTGGCGGTCCGGGCGCCACCTCACGTGCGAGATGCGGGTGTTCATCGACTGGATGGTCCGGTTCATGGAGCAGGACCGGCCGCTGGTGGCCCGCTGAGTGCTGCCCTCGTACGGCCTTCGCGCGGGCTGTCGAGGGCTGTGTTCACAGGGTGCCCCGGGCCAGGAGTTCCTCCACTATCTGTACGGCGTCCAGCGCGCCGCCGACCCGGAGGTTGTCGGTCGCCAGCCACAGCCAGAAGCCGTCGGGGGCGGTGGCCGAGACCCGGATCCGCCCCACGTGGAGGTGGTCCGGGTCGCCCAGCGCCGCCGGTGTCGGGCCGCCGCAGTCGTGGACCGTGACCCCGGGCAACGCACTGAGCAGGGTCACCAGTTCGGCGCGGTTCACCACTGAACGGCATTGCACCCACACCGCCGCGCCGTGCCCGCTGACCACCGGGACCCGTACGCAGGTCGCCGTGACCTCGATGCCGGGCAGACCCAGGACCTTGCGGATCTCGTCGACCACCTCCCGCTCCTGGCGGGTCGAGCCGTCCTCCAGCATGTCGCCGATGCTGGGCAGCACGTTGAAGGCCAGCGCGGGCGAGAACTCCGCCGAGGGCACGGTGGCCTGCGGGTCCTGCAGGACGGTACGCGAGCCGTCCTGGAGCTCTTCGACGCCGGCGTGCCCGGCGCCCGAGGCACCCTGGTACGTGCTGACGACGATCCGGCGGATCCCCCAGCGACGCTCCACGTCCCGCACCACGCGGACCACGGGGACGGTGGCGGCGCCGGGCACCGCGATCACCCCGCCGGCCGGGCGGCGGCCCAGCTCGGCCGCGTTGAGTTGCGGGACGACCAGGGGGGTACCCGGGGCCATCCGGAAGGCGGGGGTGCTGTCGATGGCCAGGACGCCGTGGGCGACGGCGACCGGGACCCAGGCCCTGCTGACCTCCTGGCCGGCGCAGAACAGCGCGGCGTCGGCCATGCCGAAGTCGAACCGGGAGAGCTCGGTGACGCGGTGGTCCCGGCCGTTGACGCGGATCGTACGGCCCGCCGAGCGGGCGGAGGCCACCAGATGCAGTCGCCGGTACGGGAGGCGGCGGTCCTCGATGAGTTCGAGCAGGGTCCCGCCCACCGCGCCGGTCGCTCCGACGACGGCGATTCGGGGGGCGGCGGGGTCGTCGACCTTAGGCATGGGCTTCTCGGATCCGCGTAGGGCAGGGGACACGGACGGCAGGCGCCGTGTGGGCGTCGGCTCCGGGACATGACCCTGTTCGAGTACGCGCCGGAAGCTCGGCGGGGGCGGTGTGCGCGATCGGCGCCGGTCCGATGATCCGCGCATCCGGGGCGGTCGGCAATGGGTGCCCCGACGGGCATCTCCGATGGCTCCCATCAGCGGGAGCGATCGGCTCCGGATGAGCGGGGCGAGCGGGTGTGCGGCCGGCCGAACCGCCGGTGCGACCACCGTCCGCAGCCACTCGGCGAACGGAAGCCGTCGGCGTCGGCCGGCCGTGATCGCAAGCGTCATCGGAATGCCTGAACCGGGCCATCGGAACTTCCCGGACGGCGGGCGTTGCCCTGCAAGTTCGCTTGCCGAAGGCTGTGGGCGGTCCTGATCGACCGGGAGATCGACCACTGGGGAACCCAGACCGCCAGAACACGGGTAGCCGGCATGCCGGACCGGAACACGCGAAACGGGGAGTTCATGCAGCAGGCCGTGAAGGTCGTCGGAATCGGGGGGTCCTCCCGACCCGGCTCCACCGCGGAGCTGGGGCTGCGGGTGGTGCTCGCGGAGGCCGCCCGGCTGGGTGCGGAGGTCGGTCTCGTCAGCGGCGCCGACCTGGTGATGCCGCTGTACGACCCGCGCGTGGCGAGCTGCCCGCCGCAGGCGCGCCGACTGCTCGCCGAGGTGGCCTCGGCGGACGGGGTGGTGCTGGCCAGCCCCGCGTACCACGGCACGGTGTCCGGGCTCCTGAAGAACGCCCTGGACTACACCGAGGAGCTCCGGGACGACGCCCGGCCGTACCTCTCGGGCCGGGCCGTCGGCTGCCTCTCCGTCGGGATGGGCTGGCAGGGTGCCGTGACCACGCTCGCCGCGCTTCGGGACGTCGTGCACGCCCTGCGCGGCTGGACCACCCCGCTGGGGGTGGCGCTCAACAGCGCGACGGCCGGGTTCGGCGCGGGCGGCGAGTGCGACGACCCGCACCTCCAGCAGCAGTTGACTGCGATGGCCGGGCAGGTCGTCGAGTTCGCGGAGGCCCGCCGGGCCCACCGGGCACTCCGGGCCGAGGCGGTGCACGCCCGATGAGCGGCACCAGCGTCGGCCACTGTCCCGACGGCGGTGCGGTCACGACGACGGCCTCCGGGACCGCTTCGGACCCCACCCCCTGGATCCGCTGCTTCCACCCGAAGCCGGCGGCTCGGTACACCCTGGTCTGTTTTCCGCATGCGGGTGGGTCGGCCAGTTACTACTTCGGGCTTTCGGCGGCGCTCGACCCGGACATCGAGATGCTGGTCATCCAGTACCCGGGGCGCGAGAACCGGCTCTTCGAGGAGCCCGCGAGTTCCGTGGCGGCGCTGGCGGACGGCGTGTACGAGGCGTTGCGTCCCCGGCTGCCGCGGTGCCCGGCCTTCTTCGGTCACAGCATGGGAGGGCTCATCGGCTTCGAGGTCGCCCGGCGGCTGGAGTCGGCCGGGGGGCTCGCCCCCCATGCCTGTGTCGTTTCGGCCAGTTCGGCGCCTTCGGTGCGGACTGACCGGCTGACCGCCGGCCAGGGCGCGCCCCGCAGCGAAGCCGAGGCCGACGACGCCGTGCTGGCCCGCATCATGGGCCTGGGCGGCACGCGTGAGGGGGTGCGCCAGAACCCGGAGCTGTTGCAGCTCGTGCTTCCCGCCATCCGCGCCGACCTTCGAGCTCTGGAGAGCTACCGGCTCGATGAGAGTGCCGGGGTCGGCTGCCCGGTCACGGTGTTCGTCGCCGACAGCGACCCCGATGTGCCGCCCGCCGAGGCCGCCGCGTGGGGCGCCCACACGACGGCGGGCGCCACCGTGCACGTCTTCGAGGGCGACCACTTCTACTTCAGCGGCAACCCGCCGAGGTTCCTCGAACTGCTCCAGGACGCCGTGCGTCACTCTCACCCCGGGACACAACTGGTATGACAGTCATGGGATTCGTGGAGGAAGAGCTCGCCCAGATGTGGGCCGAGATCCTTGACGTCACCGGTGTGACGCTCGCCTCCGGCTGGCACGCGCTCGGCGGGGGGCCTGAGGCGGTACGCACCCTCGCCGACCGGATCGGCGAAGAGCTCGGCGCGCGCGTCGAGCCCGAGGGGCTGCTGGACGCGGCCACCCTGGAGGGCATGGCCCGCCTGGTGCGGGATGCCATGGCGGCCAGGAACGCGGCGGCCAAGCCGGCGGCGGCCGGACCGGCGGGCCCGCGGGCCGGGGCGCGGCCGGAGCGGCCGGCGCTGTCCTTCGCCCAGCAGCGGCTCTGGTTCATGCAGCAGATCGATCCCGACACCACGCTCTACAACGTGCCGACCGTGCTGCGGCTGCGCGGCGACCTCGACCACGGCCGGCTCGGCCGGGCGCTGGCCGCGCTCGTCGCCCGGCACGAGGTGCTGCGTACGACCTATGAGACGGCGTCCGGAATACCGCACCAAGTCGTCGCCGCCCCCGGGGAGGTCGCGCTCCCGTACACCGATCTGATCGGGAAGGGCGAGCCGGCGGCCGAGGCGGCCCGCATCACCGCCGAGGTGGGTGCCCGCGTCTTCGACCTCGCCGTCGGCCCGCCGCTGCGGGCCCACCTGCTGCGGCTCGGTTCCGACGAGCACCACCTGGTGGTGACGTTCCACCACATCGCCATCGACGGCTGGTCCGTCGAGATTTTCTTCCGGGAGCTGGGGGAGCTGTACGGAGGCGCGGATGCGGGCAGCGGGCCAGCGCTGCAGTACGCCGACTACGCAGTCTGGCAGCGCGACTGGCTCCAGGGCGACACTCTGGACGACCTGACCGCCCACTGGCGCGCGGTGCTCGGCGACGACCCGCAGGCCCTCGCCGTGCCCACCGACCACCCCCGGCCCACGTACCGCTCCTTCCGGGGCGCGGTCGTCACCCGCGAGCTGGGGCCCGAACTCACCGCCCAGTTGCGTGAGTTCGGCCGTGGTGAGCGCGCCACGCTCAACATGACGCTGCTCGCCGGGTTCCAGGCGCTTCTCGCGGGCTGGTCCGGGACCGACGACGTCACTGTGGGCACCCCGGTCGCGGGCCGCACCCGGCCCGAGCTCCAGGAGCTCCTCGGCTGCCTCATCAACATGGTCCCGGTCCGCGTCGGACTCGGTGGCGACCCGGGCTTCCGGGGGCTGCTCGCCCGCACCCGCACCGCGCTGCTCGACGCCTCCGCGCACCAGGAACTGCCCTTCGACAAGCTGGTCGAGGCCCTCGTCTCCCGGCGCAGCCGCGACTTCCTGCCGGTGTTCCGGGTGATGTTCAGCTTCCTCAAGGAGCAGTCCACGCCGCTCTTCTCCGGGCTCGACCACTGCTCCCTCGACCTCACGGGCCCGCAGGACACCGCGAAGTACGACCTCAGTCTGTACGCGCAGGAGAGCGGCGCGGGCGTCGCGCTGACCCTGGAATACGACACCGACCTGTTCGGTCCCGAGACCCCGGCCGCGCTGTTGGCCGCCTACGAGCAGACGCTGCACGACGCAATCACCTTCCCGGACAGGCCGGTTCTGGATCTCGCAGCGGTCCGGTTCCGGGTGTCCGGCTTCGAGAGGAACACTCACCGTGACAGCTGACCCACTGGCCACCACAGGGCCGGGCACCATCGACGCCTGGTTCGGGCGGCAGGCGGCCGAGCGGGGCGACGCGGTCGCCGTGACCGGCACCGACGGCCGGCTGACCTATTCCGAGCTCGACCGCGCCGCCAACCGCCTCGCCCACCACCTGAGCACCCTCGGCGTCGGCCCCGAAGTGCCGGTCGCCGTCTGCATGGAACGCACCACCGCCCTGGTGACGGCGCTGCTCGCGGTGCTCAAGGCGGGCGGCGCGTACGTGCCGCTCGACCCGGCGAGCCCGGACGAGCGGATCGCCTTCACGCTCGGCGACGCCGACGCCACCGTCCTGGTCACCGACCGGGCAGGGCGTGGTCTCGCCGTCGAGCACACAGTCCTGACCGGCCCCGGCGGCACCGACCTGGCCGCGTACCCGGACACCGCGCCGGACGCGCCCGGCACCGGCCCGGCCAGCCTCGCGTACGTCATCTACACCAGCGGCTCGACCGGCACCCCCAAGGGCGTCATGATCGAGCACCGCAATGTGACGGGCCTGCTCACCGGCACCCGAGGCCACTTCGGCTTCGGCCCCGAGGACGTCTGGTCGATGTTCGCCTCTGCCGCCTTCGACGTGTCGGTGTGGGAGATGTGGGGTGCGCTGCTTCACGGCGGCCGGCTCGTCGTCGTACCGGAGGAGACCAGGCGCTCGCCGCAGGAGTTCCACGCGCTGCTGCACCGCGAGCGGGTGACCGTCCTCAACCAGACGCCGTCCGCCTTCCGGCAGTTGGTGCGATACGAGGAGGAGCAGGGCCGGCCGGGCCCGGCGCCCCTCGATGCGCTGCGACTCGTGGTCTTCGCCGGGGAGGCGCTGCCGCCCGAGATGCTGCGGCCGTGGCTCGCCCGGCGCGGCGAGGACCGGCCCGAACTGGTCAACATGTACGGGATCACCGAGACCACCGTGCACTCCACCTACCGCCGGATGACCTCGGCAGACCTCGACGCCGGGGCCGGCAGCATGATCGGCGGTGCCTTCGAGGGCTGGACGATGAAGATCGCCGCCGCCGACGGCACCGAGGCGGCAGACGGTGAGGCGGGCGAGCTGTTCGTCGGCGGCGCCGGGGTGGCCCGGGGCTATCTGGGCCGGCCCGCCCTGACCGCCGAGCGCTTCCTGCCCGACCCGGACGCGGCCGTGCCCGGCGCCCGCCGCTACCGCTCGGGCGACAGCGCCCGGCGCGGCGCGAACGGCGACCACGAGTACCGCGGCCGGCTCGACCACCAGGTCAAGGTGCGCGGCTACCGCATCGAACTCGGCGAGATCGAGAACGCCCTGACCCGCCACCCGGACGTCCGGGACTGCGTGGTGACGGTCGACGAGGACTCGGTCGGCGAGCCGCGCCTGGTCGCGTACTGGGTGTCCGGCGGGGCCGAACTCGCCGACAGCACCACCGAGCTGCGCGAGCACCTGGGGCGCACCCTGCCCGTGTACATGCTGCCGAACGTCTTCGTGGTGCTCGACCGGCTGCCGCTGACCCTCAACGGCAAGGTCGACCGGCGCGCACTGCCCGCGCCCGAGGCCGTACGCCCCGACCTGGGCGGCGGTTTCGAGGCGGCAGGCACCCCGGTGGAGAAGGCCCTCGCGGACATCTGGGCCGATGTGCTCTCGGTCGACCGCGTCGGCCTCGACGACGACTTCTTCGAACTCGGCGGACACTCGATGCTCGCGACCCAGGTCGTTGCCCGCTCGAAGGAGCAGTTCGGCGTCGCCGTGACGCTGCGCCTCTTCTTCGACCTGCCCACGGTCCGGGAACTCGCGGGCGCCCTGGAAGAGCTGCTCGCCGCACAGTCCATAACCAACCCGCACGGGGAGAACGCATGACGTACGAAGCGGAACTGCCGTTGCCCGAGCAGTCCGTGGCCATCATCGGGATGAGTGGCCGCTTCCCCGGTGCCGGCGATGTCGACGCTCTGTGGCGCATGGTGGCGGCGGGCGAAGAGGGCCGCACCGACTACTCCGACGAGCAGCTCGCCGAGGCGGGTGTGCCCGAGCGGCTGCTCGCCGACCCGGCCTATGTGAAGTGCGGCTTCCCCGTCGACGGGTTCGACCGGTTCGACGCCGAGTTCTTCGGTGTCACCCGCTCCGAGGCAGAACTCATGGATCCGCAGCACCGGTTGCTCCTGGAGACCGCCTGGCAGGCCCTGGAGCGGGCCGGCTACCCGGCGGGCACCTTCGAGGGCCGCACCGGCGTCTTCGCCGGCATCTCGGGCAGCGGCTACCTGCGCGAGCGCATCGCCGGCTCGGGCTCGGACGGGCAGACCTCCGACGAGATCCAGGTCGCCATCGGCAACGACCCCGGCATGCCGGCGCTGCGAGTCTCCTACAAGCTCGGCCTGAACGGGCCCAGTTTCACGGTGCAGAGCGCCTGCTCCTCCTCGCTGGTGGGCGTGCACCTCGCCGTGCAGTCGTTGCTCGGCCGGGAGTCCGACCTCGCCCTCGCGGGCGGTGTCGCGGTGCGCGAGTTCGAGCCGCGCGGCTACCGCTACGAAGAGGGCGCGATCCTCTCGACGGACGGCCACTGCCGCCCGTTCGACGCGGACGCCTCCGGCACGGTCTCGGGCGACGGCGTCGCCCTGGTCGTCCTCAAGCGCCTTGAGGACGCGGTCGCCGACGGCGACCACATCCACGCGGTGATCCGTGGTTCGGCCGTCAACAACGACGGCTCCGCCAAGATCGGCTTCACCGCGCCGTCCCCGCACGGCCAGGCCGAGGTCATCGCCGAGGCGCTGGCCGTCGCGGGCGTCGAGCCCGGCACCGTCCAGTACGTCGAGGCGCACGGCACCGCCACCCCGCTCGGCGACCCCATCGAAGTGCAGGCGCTCACAGAGGCGTTCGGCTCCGACGCGCGGGCCGGCTCGGTCCACCTGGGCTCGGTGAAGTCCAACATCGGCCACCTCGACGCCGCCGCCGGTGTGGCCGGCCTCATCAAGGCCGCGCTCGCCCTGGAGCACCGCTTCATCCCGCCGACCGCGCACTTTCGCGCCCCCAGCCCTCGACTCGCCCTGCACAAGGGCCCGTTCGTGGTCAGCGGCGAGGGCACCCCGTGGCCGCGGACGGCGACCCCGCCGCGCGCCGGGGTGAGCGCCTTCGGCATCGGCGGCACCAACGCCCACGTGGTCCTCGAAGCCGCTCCCGTCGTGACCACGGAGCCCGAGACGGACGGTGACTGGCAGGTCCTGCCGCTGTCGGCCCGTACCCCCGAAACCCTGGACGCCGCCGCCGAGCGCCTCGCGGCCGCGCTCACCGAGAGCGGCGCCCGGCTCGCGGACGCCGCCCACACGCTGCAGTCGGGCCGCGCCGAATTCGCCTACCGCCGCGCCGTGGTGGCCGACAGCCGGGAGGGCGCTGCCGCCGCGCTGCGCCAGGACCGGCCCGCCGTGGCCGCCGGGCAGGGCGACCAGGCACCCGGCGTGGTGTTCCTCTTCCCCGGCCAGGGGGCCCAGTACCCGGGCATGGGTGCGGACCTGTACCGCACCGAGCCCGTCTTCCGCGCGGCCTTCGACAGGTGCGCCGAGCTTCTCATGCCCGAACTGGGCTGGGACGTACGGGAAGTGGCGTTCGCCGCCGACGGCGAGAAGACCCGCGAGCGACTGCGGCAGACCCTCTACACCCAGCCCACCGTCTTCTCCCTCGACTACGCCACCGCGCAGCTCCTGCTCTCCTGTGGGATCAAGCCGGACGCGATGACCGGGCACAGCCTCGGCGAGTACGTGTCGGCCTGCCTGGCCGGGGTGTTCAGCCTGGAGGACATCCTGCGCGTGGTCGCCCGCCGCGCCCAGCTGATGCAGGACCTCGCGCCCGGCCGGATGCTGTCGGTGCTCCTCGACGAGGAGGCGCTGACGAAAGCGCTGGACGGCCGCGCCACGATCGCCGCGGTCAATGCGCCCGGCTCCTGCGTGGTCGCCGGTACGCCCGAGGAGGTCGCCGAGGCCCGCCGCGTTCTGGAGGAACAGGGCGCTTCGGTGCGTGAGCTGGAGACCTCGCACGCCTTCCACACCGCGCTGGTCGAGCCCGCCCTGCCCGCTCTGGAGGAGGTGCTGCGCTCGGTCACACTGAACGCGCCGAAGATCCCCTTCCTGTCCAACGTCACCGGCACCTGGATCACCGACGAGCAGGCCACCGACCCGGCGTACTGGGTCGCCCACACCCGCCGGGCCGTCCGGTTCTCCGACGGCGTCGCCACCCTTGCCCAGCGGGGCCCCGTCGTGTTCGTCGAGTCCGGTCCCGGCAGCCAGCTCGGCGGGCTCGTCAAGACCCACCCGGAGCCGGGCCCCGTCATCACCCTGCTGCGCAAGCCGCGCACCGGCGCCGAGGCGCCCGCCGAGCGCCGCGCGGTCCGTGAGGGCCTGGCCGAGCTGTGGCGCCACGGCGTCACCGTCGACTGGACGGCCCTGCACACCGACGGCGTGCGCCGCCGGGTACCGCTGCCCGCCTACCCCTTCCAGGGCCGCAGCTTCCTGCTGCCCAAGCCGGCAGCGACCACCAGCGTCCGTACGAACAGTGCCCGGTGGACGTACGCACCGGTCTGGCACCGCGCGCCGCTGGCCGCCGCCCCGGAGCAGACCGAGCCGGCCACCTGGCTGGTCCTGGCCGACGGCCGCGGGCTGAGCGGTGACCTGGTCGCCGCCCTGCGCGAGCGCGGCGAGAGCGTCACCACCGTGCGCAAGGCGGCGGCGTACGCCCGCACCTCCGCGCACGGCTTCGACGCCGACCCGGCGGACGCCGAGCACCTGGGCCGCATCCTCAAGGAGCTGCGCCAGGACGGGCTGACCCCGGACCGGATCGTGCACGCCTGGGCCGTGACCGACCCGGAGAGCGCCGACGCATCCTCTGCGGAGGGCCGTTACGCCCACGGTCTGGCCACCGGCTTCCACAGCCTGGTCTCTCTGGCGCAGGCGCTCGGCGAGAGCGGCACGGACACCCCGGTGCGTGTCGACGTCCTCACCGACCAGCTGCAGGACGCGCACGGCTCGGCCGTGACCCGCCCCGAGCGAGCCGCCCTGTACGGAGCGGTCACTGTCCTGCCGCAGGAGTACGCCTGGCTGACCTGCCGCAGCGTCGACGTGCTGCCCCCGGCGGACACCGCGGCGCGGACCCTGCTGAGCAAGCAGCTCACCGCCGAACTGGCCGGTCCCGGCGCAGAACCGCTCATCGCCTACCGCGGCGCCCAGCGGCTGCGCCGCGCGTTCGCGCCGGTCGAGCCGACCGCCGTGCCCATCGGGCAGGCATGGCGGGCCGAGGCCGGCTACCTGGTCACCGGCGCGTCCGGCGAGGCCGGGCTGAGCTTCGCCGAGCAGCTCGCCGAGGCGGGCGCCCACCTGGTGCTCGTCGGGGACCCGCAGTTCCCGGCCGCGAGCGAGTGGGCCGCGCTGCCCGCAGGGGCCGAGCGCACCCGCGCCGAGCGGCTCGCCGCGCTGCTCGCCGCCCGCCCCGACGCCATCACCTACCGGGCGGCCGACCTGGCCGACCCGGACCAGGCCCGACTCCTGGTCGAGGAGGCCCGGACCGTGCTGGGCGCCGTCAACGGCGTACTGCACTGCGCGGACACCCGGGGCACCGGACTCGTCGCGCTCAAGTCGCGGGACGACTTCGAGGCCGTGCTCAAGGCGCGGGTGCGCTCCACGCTGCTGCTCGAAGAACTGCTCGCCGCCGAAGAGCTGGACTTCTTCCTGACGGGCTCGGCCACCACCGGCATCGTCGGCGGCTTCGGCCAGGCCGACAACTGCGCGGCCGCCGCCTTCCTGGACGCCTTCGCCGCCGCCGGGTCCGCCGAGGGACGCAACACCGTCACCCTCGACTGGTCGCAGTGGGAGTGGGACGACTGGTTCGAGCTGCAGATGGCCGGGCTGCCCGAGGTGCGCGAGCTGTACGAGCGGCTGCGCCTGAGCCAGGGCATCCCCGTCGCCGACGGCCTCGCGCTGGCCCGCGCCGCACTCTTCGCCGGCCTTCCCCAGCTGATCGTGTCCCGAGCCGACTTCCAGGACGTCCTGGCCGACCAGCAGGGCCTGACCGCGACCTCGTTCACCAACGCGCTGGGCAGCGGCCGAGGCGAGGGCAGCGACTGGGACCCCGCCACAGTGTGGCCGGACGACGAACTGGCCCAGTCGGTGGCCCGGGTGTGGCAGGAGATGCTCGGCGCCTCCCCGATCGGCCCGGAGGACGACTTCTACGACCTGGGCGGCAACTCGCTGTTCGCCATCCAGATCGTGGGCCGGCTGCGCCAGGCGCACGGCGACTTCCCGATGAGCGCCGTCTTCGAGGCGCCGACCGTTCCCGGGCTCGCGGCAGCGATCCGCGCCCACCAGGCCGAGTCCATCGGTCTGGACGAGTTCGAGGCGATGCTGCGCGAGGTCGAAGCCCTCTCCGCCGCCGAAGCCGAGCAGAAGCTGAAGGGTGACAGCTGACCATGGCTGACGAGAACACGCACACCGGCATCGAGGCGGCGCAGGCGCGGGGGCTCCGAGAGCGGCTCTCCTCGCTGACCCCCGAGCAGCGCGCGGTCCTCGAGCGCTCCATGCGGGAGCGCGGCGTCAAGGCGCCCGCCACCGTGGACGCGGGGGAGAAGGCCGGCGCCAAGCAGGCCGCCGCGCCGCGCCGCACCCGGCGCCCGGGCTCCACCATGGAGTTCAGCCTGTTCTTCTTCTCCGGCGACGGCACCGCCGCCGGACCGGGGAAGTACGACCTGCTCATGGAGAGCGCCCGGTTCGCCGACGCCAACGGGTTCGCGGGGATCTGGGTGCCCGAGCGGCACTTCGTGGACTTCGGCGGGCTCTACCCGAACCCGTCGGTCCTGGCCGCGGCCATCGCCGTACAGACCAAGCAGATCCAGATCCGCGCGGGCAGCTGCGTACTACCGCTTCACCACCCGGTGCGGGTCACCGAGGAGTGGGCGGTCGTCGACAACCTGTCCAGCGGGCGGGCCGCGATCTCCGCGGCCTCCGGCTGGCACCCCGACGACTTCCTCCTGGCCCCCGGCGACGGGCAGCAGCGCTACCCGCACCGCAAGGAGGAGATGTTCAAGGCGATCGAGACGATCCAGCGGCTGTGGGCCGGGGAGAGCGTCGAGCTTCCGCGCGCCGACGGCTCGTTGCAGTCGGTACGCACCCTGCCGCGCCCGCTCCAGGCCGAGCTCCCCGTATGGGTGTCGGCGCAGGGCAGCCCCGAGACCTTCATCAAGGCCGGTGAGGCCGGTGCGTACCTGCTGACCGGTCTTGTCGCCCAGCGGCCCGCCGACCTCAAGGACAAGATCGCCGCCTACCGCAAGGCGCTCGTAGGCGCCGGGCACGACCCGGCCCGCGCCAAGGTCACCGCGATGGTGCACACCTTCCTGGACTCCGACGACGAGAGCGCCCGGGAGATCGTGCGGGAGCCGCTGACCGGCTACCTCAAGACCTTCCTCGCCCAGCAGGACAGCTTCGGCAGTGCGTACTCCAAGCTCTCCGACGCCGAGCGCGACGTGATGCTGAACGCCACCTTCGACCGGTACTTCGACACGCTCGCGCTGCTCGGTACGCCCGACAAGTGCGAGTCCCTGATCGAGGACCTGGTCGACATCGGCGTGGACGAGGTGGCCTGCCTGGTCGACTTCGGCCTCGCGCCGGGCCAGGTCGTCAAGGGCCTGGAACACCTCACCGAACTCAAGAACCGGTACCGGGCCGCCGAGGCCGACGCCGAAGGAGCGCAGTCGTGACCGAACTCGCCAACCGGCTGGCCGGCCTCACCCCCGCCCAGCGGGCTCTCCTGGACAAGAAGATGCGGGAGCGTGCCCAGACGCCCGCGACGGCCGGCCCCATCCCCCGGCGCAAGGGCGGCGACCGGGTGCCGCTCACCGTGGACCAGGAACGCATCTGGCTCATCCACCAGTTCGACGACGAAGACCCGCTCTACAACGTGTACTTCGCCTCGAAGCTGCACGGTGAGCTGGACCGCGACGCGCTCCAGCGCGCCACCGACGCCTTCGTGCAGCGCCACGAAGCCCTGCGCACCACCTTCGAGCAGGACGGCCACGCCCCCGTCCAGGTCGTCCACCCGGCCATGGAGGTGCCGGTCCGCCACGTCGACCTGCGCTCCGTACCGGACGAGGAACGCGAGGCCGAGCTGACGCGCCTCGCCAGCGAGGAGATGCGCACCCCCTTCGACCTGCTCAAGGGACCGCTGCTGCGCATCGCGATGCTGCGGGTCGCGGACGACGAGCACGTCCTCGTCGGAACCGTCGACCACCTGGTCTGGGACCGCGGCTCGATGGGCATCTTCAACGCCGAGTTCGCCGAGTTCTACACGGCGTTCGCGACCGGTCGGGAGCCCGAACTCCCCGCCGTCGAGGTGCACTACGCGGACTACTCCGAGTGGCAGCCGCAGTGGCTGGCCGAGGAGGTCGAGCACAAGCACCTGCCGTACTGGAAGAAGCAGCTCCAAGGCGCCGAACTGGTCCTGGAACTGCCCACCGACCGGCCACGCCCGCCGCTGATGACCTCCAACGGCGCCCGCTACCAGTTCCCGCTCACCCCGGAGCTGACCCAGGCGATCCGCGACCTCGCCAAGCGCGAGGACGTCACCGTCAACATCGTGCTGCTCGCCGCCTGGCAGACGCTGCTCCACCGGCTCAGCGGCCAGGAGGACATCGTCGTCGGCACGACCTCCTCCACCCGCGGCAGGCCCGAGATCGAGCCGATGATCGGCTACTTCCTCACCATGCTGCCGCTGCGCACCACGGTCTCGCCCGCGATGACCGTCCGCGAGCTGCTCCAGGCGACCCGCTCCACCATGCTGGGCGCCTTCGACCACCACGACATCCCGTTCGGCACCCTCCTGGACGAGCTCGACATCGTCCGCGATCCGAGCCGCACCCCCATCTACCAGGCCTCCTTCATCCTGGTCGACTTCGTGCACGAGGACCCGCCGCCGATGGCCGGGCTGCGCGTCGAGGAGCTGATGCTCGACAACGCCACCGCCAAGGACGACGTGATGCTCGGCTTCGTCGACGACCCGATGCTCGCCGCCGACCACTTCCACGGCATGTTCGAGTACAACACCGACCTGTTCGACGAGAGCACGATGGCCCGGATGGCCCGCCAGATCGTGCGCGTCCTCGAGCAGATGACCGACGACGCCGGGCGCACCGTGCGCGAGCTGTCCTTGGTCGACGCCGACGAGGCACACACCCTGCTCGTCGAGTGGAACAACACCGAGGCCGAGCGCGAGCCCGGCCTGTGCCTGGACGAGCTGGTGCGCCGTCAGGCTGCCGCCACCCCCGAAGCGGTCGCCGTCTCCTGCGGCGACGAGCAGCTGACGTACGCCCAACTCATCCAGAGCTGCGGCAGGTTGGCCTCCCATCTGCAGGCTCGTGGCGTCACCCCCGAGACCGTCGTCGGCGTCTGCCTGGACCGCTCGGTGGACCTCGTCGTCGCCCTGCTGGGCGTGCTGATGTCGGGCGGCGCCTACCTGCCGCTCGACGCCGCCTACCCGGCGCAGCGCCTCGCCGACATGACCGGTGACGCCGGCACCGCGTTCCTGCTCACTCGCTGCGGCCTGCTCGACGCGCTCGCCGAGTGCCCCGGCGAGCGGGTCTGCCTGGACACCGACGCCGAGGCGATCGCCGCCGCGCCCGCCGCCCCGGCGAAGCCCGCCTCCGGCGAGGACCGGCTCGCCTACGTCATTTACACCTCGGGTTCCACCGGCCGCCCCAAGGGCGTCGAGGTCACCCACCGCAACCTGGTCAACCTGCTCCTCGCGATGGCCCGCGAGACGGGGCTCGCCCCGGGTGACACCCTCGCGGCCGTCACCCCCGTCACCTTCGACATCGCGGGCCTTGAGCTGTACGCCCCGCTGGTCAGCGGGGCCCGGGTGTACGTCGTCACCAAGGAGCAGGCCGTAGACGGCCGGCGGCTCGCCGAGCTGCTCGCCGAGACCGGCGCCACCGTCATGCAGGCCACCCCTGCCACCTGGCACCTCCTGGTGGAGGCGGGCTGGCACAACGACGGCTCGCTGCGCGCCCTGGTCGGCGGCGAGGCCTTGCCGCCCGCCCTGGCCGAGCAGCTGGTCCGCGAACCCGGCCGTACGTGGAACGTGTACGGCCCCACCGAGACCACCATCTGGTCCACCTTCCAGCGCCTGGACAGCGGCACCGAGCAGATCTCCATCGGCCGGCCGCTCGACAACACGCAGGTGTACGTCCTGGACGAGCGGCTCGCCCCGGTCCCCGTCGGCATGCCCGGCGACCTGTACCTGGGCGGCACCGGTGTCGCCCGCGGCTACCGAGGCCGGCCGGGCCTGACCGCCGAGCGGTTCGTGCCCGACCCGTTCAGCGCCCGCCCCGGCGCTCGCCTCTACTTCACCGGCGACAAGGCGCGGCTGCGCGAGGACGGCACGCTCGTCTTCCTCGGCCGCGACGACGGCCAGGTCAAGCTGCGCGGATTCCGTATCGAACTGGGCGAGATCGAAGCCCGGTTGGAGGAGTACCCGGCGGTGCGCCGCGCGGCCGCCCTGGTCCGTGAGGACCGCCCCGGCGACAAGCGGCTCACCGGGTACGTCGAGTCCGCCGACGAGTCGCTGACCGCCGAGGTGCTGCGCGAGCACCTGCGCGGCTTCCTGCCCGACTACATGGTCCCCACCGCGATCGTCCGCCTGGAGTCCTTCCCGCTCAACACCAGCGGCAAGATCGACCGCCGGGCGCTGCCCGTCCCCGTCGTCGACCGCGACACGGCGAGCTACGTGCCGCCGCGCGACGCCGTCGAGCTGGAGGTCGCGCACATCTGGGAGGAGGTCCTCGGGGTCTCCCCGATCGGCCTGCACGACCGGTTCTTCGACCTGGGCGGCCACTCCCTGCTGGTGCTGCGCCTGATGGCGGAGATCGAGAAGCGGTTCGGGCAGCAGCTCCCGATGGCAGCGATCTTCCGGGGCGCCACCGTCGAGCGGTTCGCCCGGATGCTGCGCGAGGGCTACCAGGACGAGACCGGGGTGCACCTCGTCGAGCTCGGCTCCGGCGACGGCACGGGCTCCCCGGTGTTCTTCGCCCACCCCGCCGGCAGTGAGGTCGTCTGCTACATGCCGTTCGCCACGCTCGTCGAGCCCGCCGGGCGCCCGCTGTACGCGCTGGCCTCGCCGCCGCCCGTCGACGGCGAGCTGCCGTTCACCGGCTTCGGCGACCGCGCCGCCAAGTACGCGGAGCTGATCCGCGAGACCCAGCCGGAGGGCCCCTACACCGTCGTCGGCTGGTGCTACGGCGGCGCCAACGCTTTCGCCGTCGCAGGCGAGTTGGAGAAGAGCGGCGCCGAGGTGTCGGTGGTCATGATGGACGCGCACGCGCCCGCCGTCGTGCCGGCCGGCTCCGAGCCGGACGCCGCCGAGATCGTCGAGGCCATCGCCGCCAACCTCCAGTGGGACTACGGCGATCGCCTCAAGTCGCTTGCCGAACTCCAGGCCATGGGCGCTGACGAACACCTCGACTACCTGCTCGGCGTCGCCCGCGCCTCCGGCTACCTGCCGCCGGACGCCGGCCGTGAGCAGATCCGCGACATCTACGAGCTGTGGGTCGCCAACCTGCGCCTTGTGTGGAACTTCCGGCCCAGTCCTGTCAAGGGCAAGGTCACGCTGATCCGCGCCGGCGAGGAGGAGTGGGACCTGGCCGCCTCCTGGAACGAGCTGACCGGGCAGCACTTCGACGTCCGGACGGTCGACGGCAACCACTACACGATGATGCGTCACCCCCACATCGAGGGCGTCGGAGCAGTGCTCAACGACGTACTGAACCGCGCCGCACGGAACGGGGAAGACAACCATGCTTGAGCTGCTGAAGGACCGGACGTACATCCGTTACTGGCTGGCCGTGGTCGCTTCGTTCCTCGGTGACGCCATCACGAAGATCACCCTGATCTACGTGGTGGCCACCGAGACTGACGACCCGGTCCTGTACGTGTCCCTGGTCGTCATCGCGCAGGCGCTGCCCTTCGGAGCGCTCGGCGCGTTCGTGGGACCGCTGGCCGACCGGCTGCCGGCCCGGCTGCTCATGGTCGGCTCGGACCTGGTCCGCGTCGCCCTGGTGCTCGGGATGATCGTCGTACGGGACTCGCCGCTGCTGCTGCTCGTGCTCATTCTGCTCAGCGGCATCGCCAAGGCCTTCTTCGAGACCGCCCGCATCACCGCGATCCCGCTGATCGTGCGTGGGCACAGCATCCCGACGGCGGTCGCCCTCTTCCAGTCCACCAACCACACCCTCAACCTGGTGGGCCCGGCGCTCGGCGGACTGCTCATCGCGTTCGGCAGCGTCACAGCGGTCTTCGTGCTCGACGCCGCGACGTTCGTGATCTCGGCGGTGCTGCTCGCCAGCATGGCGGTGCTGCGGGAGGTGCCCGTGCGGGGCGCCGACAGCGGCCGCGAGGGGTACTGGCACTCGCTGCGCACCGGGATCTCCGGTGTGCTCGCCGTGCCGTCGCTGCGGTTCCTGGCGATCGTCATGGTCCCGGTGATGCTGGTCCTCGGCCTGTTCACCACCAACCTCAACTCCCAGCTCCTGAGCGTCTTCGAACTGCCCGCCTTCGAGTACGGCCTGGCGCAGGCCGGGTTCGGCGCCGGCTGTGTGATCGGCGCGCTCACCGGTCCGCCGCTGGTGCGTCGGTACTCCGACCGGGGGCTGCTCATCGGCTCGATCGTGCTGTTCGGCGCGTCCCTGATGCTGCTCGCCCCCACCGGCAGGGTGTGGGACGCCACCGAGCGGGGCGGCCTCGGCCTGACCGTCGTCCTGCTCTGGTGCGTCCTTGCCGGGCTCGGCTCGGGGCTGTTCCAGGTGCCGGTCGCCAACACGCTGCTCAGCGACCTGCCCGAGGAACTGCGTGGCCGCGGCGTCGGCCTGCTCAACGCCCTGATGGTCAACTTCACCGTCCTCGGCGTGGTCGTCGGCGGCGTGCTCGCCGGGCTCGTCGGCATCGCAGCCTCCATCGTGGTGGCCGGCGGGGTCCTGGTGGTCGCCGCCCTGGTCCTCCTCGTTCCCGGGCTGCGCGGCGGCGCCGGCGACAAGGCGGGCACCCCGGAACCGGAGGCCGTCGCGTGACCACCCTTCCCCTGACCCCCGCCCAGCGGCGGCTGTGGGCCCTTGGCCAGCTCCGGCCCGCCGACCCGTTCTTCAGCATTCCCTTCGCCGTCACCATCGAGGGCCCGCTCGACGGTGACGCCCTGCAGCGCGCCCTGGACGCCCTCGTCCAGCGGCACGACGCGCTGCGGGTGCGCATCGTGCGGGACGCCGACGGGGAGCCCGTCCAGCGGATCGGGGCGCCCGGTCCGGTCGACCTCGACCGTGTCGAGGCGACCGAGGAGGAGGCGGCCGCACTCGCGGACGCCTTCGCCCGCACCCCCTTCGACCTCGACGGCGAACCGCTGCTGCGGGCCCGGCTGCTCCGCCTCGGCGAGACGCGTCACCAACTCCTCGTCGGCGTCCACCACGTCATTTTCGACGGGGCCTCGCTGGAGTTGTTCACCACCGAACTCACCGCCCTGTACGACGCGTTCGCGCGAGCTCTGCCCGACCCGCTACCCCAGCCAAGCGTCGGCTACGGGGAGTTCCTCGCCGAGCGCACCGCACAGGACGAGGCGGCCAGACCCGAGCGGCTCGCCTACTGGACGCAGCGCCTGGCCGGCGCCCCCGACCTCCTGGAACTGCCGCTCGCCGGGCCCCGCCGGTCCCGCGCCGGGCACGAGGGCGGCCGGGTCACCGCCGTCGTACCCGACTCGGTGGTGGAGCCCCTGCGCCGGCTGGCCCGCACCAAGCGCGCCACCCTGTTCATGGTGCTCAAGGCCGCCGTCGACGTGGTGCTCAGCCAGTACGGCAGCACCGACGTGCTGACCGGCATGGCCCTCTCCGGGCGCGACACCACCGAGAGCGCCGACGTCATCGGCTACCTCACCCGGCCCGTCGTGCTGCGCGGCGAGCTGGCCGACGACCCGGAGTTCGGCGACCTGATCGGCCGGGTGCGCGGCGACCTCCTGGACGCCCTCGACCACCCCGACCTGCTCGTCGACGAGGTCATGGACCGGCTCGGAATCGCCCGCGACCCCAGTTACCACCCGCTCTACCAGGTCATGTACACGCACTCGCCCGCCGCGCCCGTCCGCGAGGCGGCCGGTGCCCGGTTCGGCGCCGCCGAGTTGCGACTGCCCACCATGAAGACCGACCTGGCGATCGACACGGTCGAGACCGCCGAGGGCCTGCTCGCCCTCGCCGACTACCGCACCGACCTCTTCGACGGGGCCGCCGTCGAGCTGCTGCTCGCCCGGCTGCGCACCGTCCTGGAGCGGGCCGGCGCCGACCCGGAGGCCCGCGTCTCTGCGCTGCTGCGCACCGAGGGCCCGGCGCCCGTTGCGGCGTACGAGGACGAGAGCTGTCTGCACCAGCTGGTCGCCGAGCAGATCGCCCGCACCCCCGACGCGGTCGCCGTGGCCGCAGGGGCGCGCACCTGGACGTACCGCGACCTTGACCGTGCGGCGGGCCGGGTGGCGGTGCGCCTGCGGGCGCTCGGGGTCGCCCCCGAGACCCCGGTCGGCGTGTGCGTGCCCAAGTCCTTCGCACTGGCCGCCGCCCAGCTGGGCGTGGTCAGGGCGGGCGGGATGTGCGTGCCGCTCGACCCGGGGCTGCCCGCGTTCCTGCTGCGCCTCGCCGTGGACGACGCGGGGCTGACGACGGTCCTCGCGGACGCCTGCTCCAGCGCGCTGTTCGACCACACCAGGGTCGACGTGCTGGACCCGGAGGATGACGTCGACGACGATGAGTCGCCAGACGTCGTACGCGTCACAGCGCGCAACGCCGCCTGGGTGCTGCGGACGTCGGGCGTCACCGGCGAGCCGCGCGCGGTCGTCGCCGAGCACCGCAACCTGGTGTCCCGGCTGCGCTGGGCCCACCGCGAGCTGCCCGCGACCACCTTCGACGCGGTCGCCCAGCTGGGGGCGCCGGACTCGCCGGCCGCCTTCCTGGAGCTGTTCGGCCCGCTGACCCGGGGCGGCCGCGCGGTCGTCCCGACCGGCGGCGACGAGGCCACCGTGCTCGCGGCCCCCGCCGAGCTGGCGGGGCTGCTCACGGGCGGCGCGCCGGTCGCCGTACTGACGGCGGGCGAGCCCCTGTTCCCGGGGACCCTTGAGGCCGCGCGGGCCGCCGGGGCCGCGGGTGTGCACCAGCTGTACACCTGCGCCGAGACGGCGGGCCCCGCGCTCGCGGGCCCGGCAGAGGCGCCGGAGGGCGAGGGCTACGGCCCCCTGCCGCTGAGGCTGCCGGCCGACGCCACGGCATACGTCCTCGACGCGCGCGTCGAGCTCGCGGCGCCCGGCGCGGTCGGCGAGCTGCACATCGGCGGCCCGGCCGTCACCCGGGGCTACCCGGACCGGGCGAGCCGCACCGCCGAACGCTTCCTGCCCGACCCGTTCGGCGGCGAGCCCGGCGCGCGCCTGTTCGCCACCGGCGACCTGGCCCGCCAACTCCCCGACGGGCGAGTCGTATTCGCCGGCCGGGCGGCCGACCGGACCCTGGTGCGGGGCGTCCGCGTGGCCGCCCTCGACGCCGAGGCCGCGCTGCTTGCGCACCCGGACGTCGTACGGGCGCAGGTCCTCACCGACCCGGCGGGCGGCGTTCTCGGGGCGGCCGTCGCGGTCAGGCCCGGCACGGACCTGACCGTCGATGAACTCCGCACCCACCTGCGGGACCTGCTGCCCGGCTACCTGCTGCCCGTCCGGCTGCACCTGGCCGACCGGCTGCCGCTGCTGCCCAGCGGGCGCCCCGACCGGGAGCGGATCGCCAAGCTGCTCGCCGAGACGGCCGCCGCACAGGCCGGGCGGTCGGCAGAGGAGGCCGACGCGCAGCCGGTGAGCGACGCCGAGCGGACCGTAGCCGGGGCCTGGGAGCAGGTGCTCGGCCGGACCGTCGGAGCGTCGGAGAACTTCTTCGACGTCGGCGGCAACTCGCTGCTCCTGATCCGCCTGCGTGACCGGCTGCGCACCGCACTGGGCCGCGAGGTCGACGTGGTGGACCTGTTCCGCCACTCCACCGTCAAGACCATGGCCGCCTTCCTGGGCGGCGCGCCCGCCACGGACGCCCCATCGGCCGCCGGGGAGCGCACTCAGAGCCGGGCCCAGGCCCGCGCCGAGGCCATGCGCGCCCGCGGCCGCACCCGCCAGACCAGCACACCGATACCGAGGAAGCGATGAACGACCGGCAACAGCGCACGCTCTACCAGTGGTTCGAGGAATCGGCCCTGCGTCACCCCGGCCTGCCCGCCCTGGAGATCGGCGACGAGGTACTGACCTACGGCGAGCTGCGCGCCCTCGCGCTCACCCTCGCCGACCGCATCGCCCGCAAGCACGGCTCGCTGCCCACCCGGGTGGCGCTCGCCGCCACCCGCTCGGTCGCCGCGTACGCCGGATACCTGGCGATCCAGCGGCTCGGCGTGTGCGTCGTCCCGCTCAACCCCGACTACCCCGCGCAGCGCAACCTCGACATCGCCCAGCGGGCCGGCGCAGAGGTGGCCCTCGTGGACACCCGGTCCGCCGAGCTGTTCGCCCGGCTGCCCGAGCGGTACCGGCCCACCGTCCTCGGACTTGACGAGGGCGAGCGGGCGCCCGGGGCGCTGACCGACGTACTCGAGCAGTCGCTTCCGCCGGTCCCCGACGACCCCGACCGCGAGGCGTACCTGCTGTTCACGTCGGGCTCCACCGGCCAGCCCAAGGGCGTGCCGATCCTGCACCGGAACACCTTCGGGTTCCTCGCGCACAACATCGAGCGGTACGAGATCGCGCCGGGCGCCCGGCTCACCCAGACCTTCGGCCTGACCTTCGACGCGCACGTCATCGACCTGTTCGGGACCTGGGGCGGCGGCGCCACCCTGGTGGTGCCGCTCGCCGCCGACCTGTACCGGCCGGTGGACTTCATCGTCGAGCGAGAGCTCACCCACTGGTTCTCGGTCCCTTCGGTGATCCGCGAGGCCCAGCGGCTCGGCAACGTGCCGCTGGGCCGCGCCGTCAACCTCAGGCACAGCATGTTCGGCGGCGAGCCGGTCACCGCGCAGCACGCCGAACTGTGGCGCGCGGTCGCCCCGAACGCCGTGATCCACAACGTGTACGGGCCCACCGAGCTGACCGTGGTCTGCACCAACCACGCGCTGCCCGGGCCCAGGTCGGACTGGCCGGAGTTCACAGGCGGCACCGTGCCGATCGGCGTGGCCTTTCCGGGCATGGAGATGGTGCTGCTCGACGAGGACGGCCTGGCCGCCGAAGAGGGCGAGCTGTGCGTGCGCGGACCACAGCGCTTCGCGGGCTACCTCGACCCGCGCGAGAACCCCGGACGGTTCGTGTCGTACGAGGCCGACGGCGGACCCGCCGTGGTCTACGACGGCAGCACCGTGCTGACCGACCGCCACTGGTACCGCACCGGTGACCGGGTCCGCCGTGAGAACGGGCTCTACGTGCACGGTGGCCGCCTCGACCAGCAGGTCAAGGTGCGCGGCTTCCGCATCGAGCTCGGCGAGGTCGAGGCGGCCGTGCACCGCCACCCGCACGTCATCGACGCCGCGGTGCTCGCCCTGCCGGGCCCGGACGGCGAGACCGAGCTGTTCGCCGCATACGCGGGCCGCGAGGTGGACCCCGAGCGGTTCGACGCCTGGCTGCGCGAGCTGCTGCCGCTGCACATGGTGCCCGCCTCGCTCACCCACCTGCCGGGCGGGCTGCCGCTCAATGACAACGGAAAGACGGACCGCAAGGCACTGGCGCGGATCCTCGACACCACGGAGGCGTCATGACCGAAGCGCTGGAGTACTGGCGGACCGAACTGGCGGGTCTGGAACCGCTGGAGCTTCCCACCGACCGGCCGCGCCCATCGGCGCGCACCGGTGCCCTGGGCCACCTCACCCGCACCGTCCCGGCCGACACCGCCCTGGCGCTGGGCAAGGCGGCCGCTGAGTACGGCACCCCGCTGTCCGCCGTGCTGCTCGCCGCCTACCAGGTGCTGCTCGGCCAGTGGGCCCGGCAGCGTGACCTCGCGGTGGGCGTGCCGGACACGAACGGTGAACTCACCTTCGTTCGGGCAGATCTGACCGGAAACCCGGCCTTCGCCACGCTCGTGGCGCGGGCGGACGCCGGGCTCACCCGGGGCCGGGCCGCCGCGCTGCCGCCGGCCCGCCTCGCCGCCGAGCTCGCACCCGGCGCCGACGCCGGCCACCACCCCGTCGTCCAGGCCCTGTTCACGGACGGCCCCGCCTACGCGGCCGACGGTGTCTGCCCGCCCGACCTGGCCCTGGGTCACGAGGGCCGGCGCGACCAGGGCGGCCGGCGCGCCGAGCTGGGCCTGCGGTTCGACTTCGCCGCCGAGCTGTTCGACGCGGCGAGCGCCGGCAGGTTCGCCGACGGCTACCTCACCCTGCTCACCGCGATCGCCGGTGCCCCCGGCCTCCCGCTGGGCAGCCTCGACCCGCTCACCACCGCCGAGCGCGAGCTGCTGCTCACCGGCTGGGGCCGGGGGCGCGCCGAGTTCGCCGCCGACCAGGACGTGGCCGGACTGGTCGCCGAGCAGGCCGGGCGGACGCCCGACGCCGTCGCGGTCGTCTTCGGCGCCAAGGAGGTCACCTACCGGGAGCTCGACGCCCGTGCCGACCGCCTCGCGCACCACCTTCGCGGCCTTGGCGCCGGGCCCGACGTCCCCGTCGCGGTCTGCCTTGAGCGCGGCCACGAACTGATCGTGGCGCTGCTCGCGGTGCTCAGGTCGGGCGCGGCGTACGTGCCGCTCGACCCCCAACACCCCGTTGATCGCCTGGAGTTCGTTCTGCAGAACACGGCTGCGCCGGTCGTCGTCACCCAGGAGTCGCTGCGTGAGCGGCTGTCCGGTGGCGCTGCCGCCGGGCCGCGTACCCTCGTCGCGGTCGATACGGACCGTGAGGCGATCGCCGCCTCCGTCGCCGTGGAACCGGCGACAGCCGCCGGACCCGGGCACCTCGCCTACGTCCTCTACACCTCCGGCTCCACCGGCACCCCCAAGGGCGTCGCTGTCACCCGGGGCGGATTCCTCAACCTGCTGTGCGGGATGCGGGAGACCTTCCCGGCGCCGGTCAGTGAGCGGGTCCTGTTCACCACCTCGGCGACCTTCGACATCGCGGGCGTCGAGGTGTTCCTGCCGCTGATCACCGGCGGCCGGATCATCGGCGCGGACGAGGACCAGATCCACAACCCGCCCGCCCTCGTCGAGCTCATCGACGGGCACGCCGTCACCCTCGTGCAGGCCACGCCGTCCGCCCTGCGCCCGCTCCTGGACGCCCTCGGCGACCGGCCGCGCGCCCTGGAGATCTTCGCCGCCGGCGAGGCGCTGCCCGCCGAGCTGGCCGCACGGATGCTGCGGGCAGGCACCCGCGTCCTCAACGGCTACGGCCCGACGGAGACCACCGTCTACGCCTCCGTCGCCGAGATCACCGACACCACCGGCACCATCCCCATCGGCCGCCCCACCGCCGGCACCGAGCTGTACGTCGTCGACGACGCGGACCGCCCGGTCCCCGTCGGCGTGCCCGGGGAACTGCTCATCGGCGGCGCCGGGGTGGCCCGCGGCTACCTTGGCCGGGACGACCTGACCGCCGAACGCTTCACCGAGAACCTGTTCGCCGCCGGGCGGCTGTACCGCACCGGCGACCTCGTGCGCTGGCTGCCCGACGGCAACCTGGAGTTCCTCGGCCGCCTCGACCACCAGGTCAAGGTGCGTGGCTTCCGCATCGAACTCGGTGAGATCGAGGCCGTGTTGCTCGGCCATGAGGACGTCGGCTCCGGCGCCGTCACCGTCCGTGAGGACGTACCCGGCGAGAAGACGCTGGTGGCGTACGTCGTCCCGGCGCCCGGCCGCCCGGCACCCGGCATCGGCGCGCTGCGCGACTGGTGCGGGCGCACCCTGCCCGGCTACATGGTGCCCGGCACGTACGTCTTCCTGGACCGGATGCCGCTGACCACCAGCGGCAAGACCGACCGCAAGGCGCTGCCCGCGCCGGGCGGCGAACGCACCGGCCTGGAAGCCGAGTTCATCGCGCCGCGCACCCCCGCCGAGCGGGCGGTGGCCCGGGTGTGGGCCGAGACGCTGTACGCGGACGAGGTCGGCGCGCAGGACGACTTCTTCGACCTGGGCGGCGACTCGCTGACCGCGACCCGGGTGGCGCTGCGGCTCCAGGAGGACTTCGGCCTGGAGATACCGGTGCGGACCCTGTTCACCTACTCGACCGTCGAGTCGCTCGCGGGGGCATTGACCGTCGCCCGCCGCACCGGCGCGTTTCCGGCCGGAGGCTGACCGATGACCGCGATCCCCGACAACCCCGTCCTGCTCGTCGTCTACGACGCCGGCAGCCTCGCACCCACCCGGCTCGCCGAGGCGGCCCGGCAGGCCGGCTGCGACCTGGTGTTCGTGACGGCGGATACCGCGCACGCCCAGGAGATGATCCCGACCCTGGAGATGGTCGGAACCGTGGCGAACACCGCGGGCCGCACCGAGGCGGAGACCGAGGCGGCGCTGCGCGCGCTCGCCCCGGCGGGCATCATCACCTTCAGCGAGTTCCAGATCGCACTCACCGTGCGGCTGGCCGCGGCCCTCGGCCTGCGCTACCACCGGCCCGCCGATGTCGACGCCATCACCCACAAGGACCTCCAGCGCCGGCGGTTCGCCGAAGCGGGCGTCGACAGCGTGCGCTTCCGTACCCTGACCGACCCCGCCCAGGCCGACGAGGCGATCGCCTACGTCGGACTGCCCGCCATCATCAAGCCGGTGATCGGCGCGTCCAGCCGCAACACGCAGGCCGTCGCCACTCCCGAGGAGTGCCGGGCCGCCCTCGCGGCGATCTTCACCGGCTCCGACGGCGGGCCCGCCGAGACGGCCGTGATGCTGGAGGAGCTCCTGGTGGGGCGGCCGACCCCGGCTCCCTGGGGCGACTACATCGCGGTGGACTGCGTCGCCGACGGCGACGACGTCCGGCCGGTGTTCGTCACCAGCAAGTTCGCCCTCGCCGAGCCGTTCCGCGAGCGCGGCGGCTACGGCGGCTTCTCCGTCGTACCGGAGGCGGAGGAGCGCGAGGTCCGAGATCTGGCCTGCCGCGCGGTGCGCGCCCTGAACATCCACGGCGTCGCCGACGTCGAGATCAAGCTGACCGCCGACGGTCCCCGGGTCATCGAGGTCAACGGCCGGCTCGGTGCCTGGGTCGACGACCTCGCGGTCCGCTCCGGCACCTCCGACCCGGCGTACGTCGCGGTAGCCGCCGCCCTCGGCCTCCCGTACGAGACCCCCGAGGTCAAGCAGGGTGGGCCGATCGCCTTCCACTACCTGACCGTGCCGCCCGTCGGCGCCCGCCGGGTGCGCGCCATTCGGGGGGTCTCCGCGCTGCGTCGCCTCGCCCGTGTCGACCGGGTCGTCGTGCTCGCCGAGCCGGGCGCGGACGTGGACTGGCGGATCGGCGCGCGCGGCAACACGGCGGCCGTCATCGGCTCCGCCGCGACCCATGAGGAACTGGCCGTGACCGTGGCCGCCATCGAGAGCGTGGACTGGATCGACTATGAGTGAGTTCCCCGTACGGGCAGCCGAGTTCGTCGTCTTCGACCTGGACGGTGTCCTGGTCGACACGCAGGACGCCGAGAACGGCGGGATCGCCTACGTCGGCGAACTGATGGGTCTGCGCCTGGACAAGGAACAGCGGGACGAGCTCTTTTCCGGCAAGAAGATGCAGGAGTGCATCGACCTGATGGCGGACCTTGCGCGCACCGCCCCGCCGCAGGACGCCATGGTGATCGCCCGCGCCAGGTGCGAGGAGCTGATCGGCGACCGCATCGAGCCCATCGACGGCGTCGCGTACGCCCTCGAACGGCTCGCCGCCGCCGTGGGCGACCGCATGTGCGTGGCCTCCAACAGCCCGCTCGGCATCATGGAGAGCCGCCTGGAGAAGGCGGGGATTCGGCACCACTTCGGCGGCCGGCTCTTCTCCGCGTACGACGTCAACGCCTGGAAGCCCGACCCGAGGCTGTTCCGCTGGGCGGCCGAGCAGTGCGGCGTCACGCCCGACGAGTGCGTCGTGGTCGAGGACAGCCCGGTCGGCGTGGACGCCGCCGTGGCCGCCGGGATGCGGGTCCTGCAGTACACCGCCGATCCGGCCACCCCGCCTCATCGGGAAGGCGCCGTCACCTTCCCGTCCATGCGCTCGCTGCCCCGACTGGTCCGCGACGCCCACCTGATGGCGCCCGCCGCCACCCCCTTCGCCGCCGCACCCCTCGGAGGTACCTCATGAACAACGCCCGCAAGATCATGATCCTGGGTGCCGGTGACATCGGCCGCCGCGTCTTCCACGAGCTGGCCCACAGCCCGAACGACCGTCACGTCCAGCTGGTCGGCCGTGACGAGGAGACCGTACTCAAGGCCGCTAACCTGACCCGCTTCTGCAGCGTGCAGCGTGGCTACACCACCAGCGTCAGCCATGCGCTGACCGACATCACGGATGCGGCGCGCACCGCCGAGCGGATAACCGCCTTCGGCCCCGACATCATCTTCCTGGCCGTCAGCTACCAGTCCTGGTGGGTCATCTCCACGCTCCAGCAGGATGCCTTCCAGCGGGTGTACGCCGCCAACTACGGCCCGTGGCTGCCCATGCACCTTGTCCCGGTGATGAAGGCCATGGAGGCCGTCCGCCTCTCCGGCACCCAGGCCATGGTCGTCAACGCCGCCTACCCCGACGCCGTGCACCCCGCGCTCGCCGCGATCGGCCTCTCCCCGGACATCGGCATCGGCAACGTCGCCAACAATGTCCCCGGCATCACCGCCGTCGCTGCCGACGAGCTGGGCTGCAGCACCGCCGACGTGGAGGTGCGCCTGGTCGCCCACCACTATGTCTCGCACCGTCTCTCCCGCACCGGCAACAGCGGCCCCGCCGGCATGGGCCTCGGCATCCGCCTCGACGGCCGCGACGTCACCGCCGACCTCGATGTCGCGGCGCTCCTGGGCCGCCTCCCCGGCGAGTACCGCCGCACCGGCGGTCTGCCCGGCCAGACGATGACCGCGTCCTCCGCGCTCAGCGTCCTCGAGCCGCTCGCCGACCAGCGCGACGCGGTGGTCCACGCGCCCGGCGCGGACGGGGCGCTCGGCGGCTACCCGGTGGCGATCGAGAACGGCAAGTTCCGCGCGCTGCTTCCCGACGGTATGACGGCGGACGAGGCGCACGCCATCAATCTCTCCGGCCAGCTGCACGACGGCATCAGCGAGATCCGCGCGGACGGCACCGTCGTCTTCGAGCCCTCCGCCATGGCGATCATGAGGAAGGAAATCGGTTACGACTGCGCCGAGATGAAGCTGTCGGAGGCCGAGGGCCGCGCCCAGGAGATCGCCGAGCGCTTCATGGCGTACCGCGACCGCACCGCGCGGTGACATCGTCTCCCTCGCGGACGGCGGCGTCCGGTCCGGAACGCGTGTGGCAGCGGCGGGTCTCCGGGTACCTCCCGCAGGCCGCCCGCCTCACGTCCGTCCTGGACGCCGCCGAACACGCCCGGCTCGCCGCTTTCCGCACGGCGGCGGACCGGCACCGCTACCTGGTGGCCCACGTAGCGGTACGCCAACTCCTGGGTGAGCACCTTGGGGTGGCTCCCTCGGCGGTACGCATCACCAGGCAGCCTTGTACGGGTTGTGGCGGCCCGCACGGACGCCCCGTCGTGGCGGGCACCACCGGCGTGCATTTCTCGCTCTCCCACGCGGGCGACCTGGTGGCCGTCGCGGTGGCCGCCGTCCCCGTGGGCGTGGACGTGGAGGAGGTCCCGCCGTCGCACGTCGCGGCCGCGACCGCCCCGACCGCGCTGCACCCCGGGGAGCTGTGCGAACTGGCCGCGCTTCCCGAGGCCGCCCGCCCGGCGGCGTTCGCGCGCTGCTGGACCCGCAAGGAGGCGTACCTGAAGGGCACGGGCACGGGCCTGAACAGGCCGCCGGCCACGGTGAGGGCCGGCGCCGGCCCCCGGCCCGCCCGGATCCTCGGATGGCGGGTGGCGGACGTACCGACCCTGCCGGGGTACGCGGCGGCGGTGGCCATGTACGAAGAGCACGAAGTGACGGACGAGCTCCACGGAGAGGAACCAGGATGAGGCTGTTGCTGCTGGGCGGAACGGATTTCGCGGGGCGCGCGGTCGCCGAGGCAGGGGTCGCCCGGGGCTGGGACGTGACCGTCTTCCACCGGGGAGAGCACCCGGCCCCGCCCGGCGTGCACGTACTGCACGGCGACCGCACGGAGGAGGACGGCCTGGCCGCCCTGGCGACGGGGGAGTGGGACACGGTCGTCGACACATGGTCGGGCGCCCCGACCGTGGTGCGCGACACGGCCCGCCTGCTGGCCGTGCGCGCCGGACGCTACGCCTTCGTCTCCAGCCGCTCGGTCTACGCGTGGCCGGCGCCGGCGGGTCTGGACGAGTTCGGACCGCTGGTCGAGGGCGACCCGGACGCGGAGCCGACCGACTTCGCGGCCGACAAGCGGGGGGCGGAACTGGCCGTGTTGCGCGAATTCGGCGCGGACCGCGCCCTGCTGGTCCGCCCGGGCCTGATCCTGGGCCCGCGCGAGAACGCGGGCCGCCTGCCGTGGTGGCTGTCCCGCATTGCCAGGGGCGGCGAGATCCCCGCCCCCGGCCCCCGGGACACCCCCCTCCAGTACATCGACGTACGCGACCTGGCGACGTGGCTCCTGGACGCCTTGGAGGCGGCCCTGTACGGCCCCTACAACCTCGTCTCGCAGCCGGGTCACACCACCATCGGCGAACTCCTGGACACCTGTGTACGCGTCACGGGCGCCGCCGCCGAGCTCCGCTGGACGTCGCCCGACGCGATCGCCGCCGCCGGTCTCTCGCCCTGGACCGACATCCCCGTCTGGGCCCCGCCCGGCACGGACTTCCACGCCGCGATCCACGCGGGGGACGTCTCCCGAGCCCACGCCACGGGCCTCCGCTGCCGGCCGGCCACCGAAACGATCACCGACACCTGGATCTGGCAACAATCCGTTCCGGATGGCGAGTTGAAGCTCGTGGACGGGTTGAGCGAGGAGGCGGAGGGCCGGCTCCTGAAGGGGTGAGCGGACCCGCCACGGGTGACCGCAGGTCTCGGCTTGCGTGGGCGCTGAGCGAGCGGACGGGGTGGCACTGGCGTGGACCAGACGCCACGGTGATCAAGGTCGTACGTCTCTGATCAGCGGAAACGGGATTCGGTGGCACCGCCCAGCGCCACTCGGGATGAGCTTGCCGGCCCTCGCCATGGGTAGGTCTCGGGTTCGAATCCCGAAGGCGGCTCAGATAGGACCCAGGACAGACACCCTCTGGCCTGGGCCTTTTGCCTTCCCGTGACCTTTCGTGGACGTCTGCGCGAGCGAAAAACGCTTCACGATCGCTCCCGGTGGGCATTCGGTGGGGCCGTCGGTCGGTGTACCCAACGGCCAGCAGTGCCGAGCACCGGGCGCGGCTGGGGCCGCGCGCCGCGCTCGGCCCGACGCCCACTGCTACGCGCCTAGAGTTGATTTCGGCTCTATCCCGCGAGGACGGGTCGTTAACCCGGAGCCGGCACGCGCCGAAGGGATGGCTGATGCACACGATCACCGACTGGCTCGGCAGCCTTTCCGGCCCTGTGGTCTACGCCGTCGTGGCAGCCCTGGTCTTCTGCGAGGACGCCCTGTTCGTGGGCTTCGTCCTACCCGGCGAGACCGCAGTCGTCATCGGCGGCGTCCTCGCGAGCCAGGGCAAGGTCTCGGTGTACTGGCTGGCCCTGGCCGTCGTCCTCGCCGCCATCGCCGGAGACAGCGTCGGCTACGAGATCGGCCACCACTACGGCCCCCGGATTCTCGAGACCCGTCCGCTTCGCCGTCACCGCGACCGCGTCGAAAAGGCCCAGGGCATGATCCGCAGCCGTGGGGCCGCCGCTGTGTTCTTCGGCCGCTTCGTCGCGTTCTTCCGTGCGATGATGCCCGCTCTGGCAGGTATCTCCCACATGCCCTACCGCCGCTTCCTGCCCTTCAACGCTCTCGGCGGCCTGGTCTGGGGTACGGGCTTCACGCTGCTGGGATACTTCGCGGGTAGCGCCTACACCAAGGTCGAACACCAGGTCGGCCGGGCCATCGCAGTGTTCATCGCCGGTGCCGTGATCGCAGCGCTGATCGTGTGGCACCTACAGCGGCGTCGGCATCAGCGCGCCGCCGAGCAGCCCCCGGGCAGCGATGAACGCGGCAAGCCGGGAGACGACTAGACCGCCTGTTCATCATCTACAGTCACGTAGAACTTCTACGTTCAAGTAGAAGCTGATTGTGCTTCCCGCGTGCTGCGTGCACCCGTCCTCCCGCGCCGCCGGCCCCGCAGGCTTGCCGGCGGCACCTCCCGGACGTGCTGGCCACCGCCAACTTCGGCTCGCGCCCCGGCGAGGCCTTCGCCACCCTTGCCACGTTCCAGCCGGACGCACCGCTGGCCTGCATGGAGTTCTGGAACGGCTGGTTCGACCACTACGGCGACCCCCACCACGTCCGGGACACCACCGACGCCGCCGAGGCGCTCGACGGGATCCTCGCCGCCGGTGGATCGGTCTACATCTACATGGGCCACGGCGGTACCAACTTCGGCTGGTGGGCCGGAGCCAACCACACCGGAAAGACCCTCACCGACCCCGGCTACCTGCCCACGATCACCAGCTACGACTACGATGCGCCGATCGGCGAGGCCGGCGAGCTGACCGAGAAGTCTGGCTCAACGGCTTCCTCCTCGGCCGCCTGCGGACCGAGCAGGGCCCCCAGCGCACCCTCTACGCCCCGGCGCCCCTGTGGCATGCGGGCGCCAACGAGGTCCTGGTGCTGGACCTCACCGGGGCCGCCGCGCCACTCACCGTGGAACTGCGGGCACAGCCCGACCTCGGGCCGATTGCGCCAGCACCCCAGTACTGACCGAGAGCAACACCGTCGTCCAGGAGGAACGGAGGAGCGGCCGGCGTTGCTTCATCGGCTCGGCGAGCCCTCCGGGCCACCACCCGCCATGCAGCATCCGGGCCGCTCCATCCGGGTTGAAATTTTTCCGCTTCTTCTCTTGACTACGGACAAATAAGGAGGAAGCTAGCTAATACACCAGACGACCGGTGAGAGCCACACCGCCGGTGGAGACGTCCATCGACCCGAGTGACACCCATCTCGGCAACTGGCTAGGCTCCCGGAAGAGCGACATATCGACAACGGAGTCGTCGGCGACGACTGACGCTTGCGGGTCGATTTGGAGCACCGGGAGCCACCGCATGTGCGGTCCCGGTCTGTGCGAGCCGGCGAGACGCTGCGTGACGTCCTGCAACCGGCTGGTCAGCTGATCTCCGGCAGCGCGCCCGTGACCCCTGTTGATGGCTGGATGTTCGAATCCCGGAGGCGACTCAGCGAAACCCCAGGTCACTCGCCGTGGCCTGGGGTTCTTCCTTGTCCGGGCGAGGGGGGTGTCATCTGTGCGCGGTGCCCGCCACCCTCTCGTACCGCGACCCACGGTGGATCTCGAATGATCCGTACGGCTCCCTCATGGCCGGCGGCGTCCATGGGCAGCGCCTCTTCGTCCCGCCGGGGCTCGACCGCGTCATGCGTTTCGGCTGCCGGACCATGCCGCCTTCGGCGCCCCGGGCGCGGCTGGTCCAGGCGCGTTCCCGCGGAGGACGCCGTCCGCCGCGGTGCAGGAGGACAGGGGCGGCAGGAAGGGGGGAGCGAAGGGAACGAAGTGATGGTGTTCCGCATTGATCGCCGCTGCGGCGTCCCCACCTACCTGCAGATCGTCCGGCAGGTCGAACAGGCCTTGCGCATGGGCGTGTTGGCTGTGGGTGACCGCTTGCCCACTGCGGCACAGGTGGCCGCGGCCGCCAAAGTGAACCCGAACACCACGCTGAAGGCGTACCGGGAACTGGGGGCGGACGGCTCGCGGAGTAGCCTGGAGAAGTCTCGGCCTGCGCGTGCGAAGGGGGCCGTCTTTCATGGAAAGCTTGATCACCGCGGCGGTCGTCCTGGCGATGATCGCGCTGACGGCGTACGTCATCCATCTGCTCAATTCCCGGCACCGGCACCGGCATCTGCGGGCCGTGCACTACGACCACGGGCTGGCCGGGTTCGGTGGGTTCGGAGGGCCGGGTGCGGGTACAGGGCGCGTCGTTCCGCCCGCGGAGACGGTGCAGCCCACGCAGTCGGCACAGCCCGCGCAGCCCACGCAGCCCGTGCGGAAGGGTGAGCCCGGGACGGAGGCGGCCGAACGCCCCGACGGGTGAGCTCTGCTACTTGGCGTCGGAGTAGCGTTCCACGATCGCCGTCGTAAAAGGGAAGCGCACCGGCGTCCTGCCGAAGGCGGTCCGCCCCGCCAGGTCACCGGCGGCCCGGATCGCCTTCACGACTGCCTCGGCCTCCTCTTCGGGGCAGTGCACCATCACCTCGTCGTGCTGGAAGAAGACCAGTTCGGCCCGGAGACCGGCGGCGGCCAGAGACCGACGCAGTGCGGCCAGGAACAGCAGCGCCCAGTCGGCGGCGCTGCCCTGCACCACGAAGTTACGGGTGAAGCGGCCGCGCGCCCGCGCGTTCGACGAGGCGTAGCCCGGCGTGAACTCGCCCTCCCCGGACGGCTGCTCGTCGCTCTCCTGCGGGATACCGGCCTCGTCGTCGTCCCCGCTCCCGGCCGCCGGCGGACTGGTCCGGCCCAGCCAGGTCCGTACGAGACGGCCCTCCTCGCCCGCCTTCGCCGCGTCGTCGACGTATGCCACGGCACGCGGGAAGCGTCGTCGCAGCGCCGCGAGGTTCTTCAGGCCGTCGCCCGAGGTCTGGCCGTAGATCGCTCCCAGCAGCGCCAGCTTGGCGTGGTCGCGGTCGCCGTGGAAGGCGCGGTCCGACAGCGCCGTGTAGAGGTCGCCGTCATGGCCCGCGACCTCCATCAGGCCGGGGTCGCGGGAGATCGCGGCCAGAACCCTCGGCTCCATCTGGTCGGCGTCGGCGACGACCAGCCGCCAGCCCTCGTCGGCGACGACCGCCTGCCGTATCACCTTGGGGATCTGCAGCGCCCCGCCGCCGTTGGTGGTCCAGCGGCCGCTGACGGTGCCGCCCGGCTGGTACTCGGGGCGGAACCTGCCGTCCCGCACCCAGTCCTGGAGCCAGCCCCAGCCGTGCGCCGTCCAGATCCGGTACAGCTTCTTGTACTCGATCAGCGGCTCCACGGCCGGATGGTCCAGTTCCTGCAGCTCCCAGCGGCGAGTCGACTTCACCTTGATCCCGGCCTGTGCGAACGCCCTGACCACATCGGCGGGAAGGTCCGGGCGGACCCGGCGGCCGAACGCCGTGGACACCTCTTCGGCCAGCTCGGCCAGTCGGCGGGGTTCGCCGCCGCCGGCGTACCGCTCGCCCAGCAGGTCGTGCAGGACCTCCCGGTGCACGTCGGCCCGCCAGGGCAGGCCGGCCCGGTTCATCTCGGCGGCGACCAGCATGCAGGCCGACTCGGCGGCCGTCAGCAGACGCATGCGGCCGGGGTGGGTGGTGGCGTCGTGGCGGCGGAGTTGCTCCGCGTACACCTGGAGGAGCGCCTCGAAAGGGATGTCCGTGCCGGACTGCGGCTCGAAGAGGGAGGATTGTGCGCCGGGCTCCGCGGCGCGGGAGGGGGGATCGGGGGGTACGGGGGCGTTACGGAGGCGGGCGTGGGCGGCCGCGGCGGAGCGGGGCTCGCCGAACCGGCCCTCGTGTGCGAGGAGGAGGGACTCGGCTGCCTCGATGTCGTAGCAGCGGTCGATCCGTACGCCCGCGGCGAGCAGGCGGGGGTAGATCTCGGCGGTCGACCGCCAGACCCAGCGGATGACGTCCGGGCGGGAACGGACCGCCTCCACGAGGTCGGGTTCGGTCAGGACCGGGGCGGCGGGAAGACCGTCGGCCGTCAGGGGGGTGAGGCGGGCGCCGCCGCTCTCCGTGGTGGCCAGAGCCCAGCGTGCGGTCATGTCTGTGAGTCTGGCAGGAGGGACTGACAGTGGGGCGGGGCGGCGCGGGCCACCGGGCCGAGCGCTGCCAGGTCGGGCAGGCGTTTGATATCCACAGGCTGTGGATGAGCGAGTCTCCCGGTGACGTGAGCGGTGGCCGGTCCCCGCCGCACCCGCACGGTCAGTGTGCCGACGCCCTTCACCGCCACCGGCGACGCGGCGAATCGCTGCGGCTGAGAGCCTGTCGGGCGGCCTCTGCAGCGGGCGGACGTCACCCGACAGGCCCTTACGATCCGGGGCGTCGAAGGCCGAGGCGAGTCCCAGCCCCGTGGTCGCGATCAGCCCCACGCCGAGCGCGAGCGCGACGAAGGTGCCGATGAGTGTGGTCCAGCGGGTCCGCAGCGCGGCCAGGGCGACGGTCAGCACGACGCCGCCTCCGCGCGATCCCCGGCCGTGGCGTCCGCACGGGCCGCGCTCACGCGCGCTGCGGCCAGCCAGGCCGCGATCCGTTCCACGGAGAGTCCGTTCAGGTCGTCCGCGATGTGCCCGTCGACCAGGAAGACCACACCCGTCCGCGTACGCCGTCGCCACCGGACAATGCGTGACCATCGCGATCGTCCGTCCCTCCCGGTCCACCGGTTCCCGCGGCATCAGAACCCGTCTCCGGGGCAGGGCCAGGCCTACCTCGCCGCGTCGCCCTGCCTACCCTGACCTCATGGAACCGGTGATCGACCAGGCATTCGCGGCAGCCCTCTACTCGGACGGCGACGCCGGTCTCGACACCGGTGCGTCCCTCCTCGCAGCCGATCCGGCGGCCGACGCGGAACTGGTCCGGCGCGGAGAGGAATTCGTCCGCCGTGCCTGGGAGCGTGGCTGGCAGCCCGCCGATGTCGTACGCATCGTCCGCCGCGAACTCGGCGAGACCGGGGCCGGGCTCGCCGCGGGGCTGATCACCGCGGAGACCGGCCGGTACGAGCAGCTGCCGCCCCGCTGGCGGTCCCAGTTGGCCGAGCTGCCCGGGCCGCCGCCGCGGAACCGGCCCGACCGGTTCTCGTACGCCTCCGCCCTCCTCGGTCTCTACCGGCTGCTCCTCCGGCTTCCCTCGATCGAGCCGGTCGGCCCGCCGCCCGGCGCCCCCGGCCGTCGGCTCGATCTGCCGCCCGCGCACGACGAACCCCGCATGCTGACCCGGATTCGCGCGCTGCTCGCGAAGGCGGAGGCGACCGGGTTCCCGGAGGAGGCGGAGGCCCTTACCACCAAGGCACAGGAGCTGATGGCCCGGCACTCCATCGACGAGGCCCTCCTCGCTGCCCGTACGCACAGCAAGGAGGCGCCGGGCGCCTGCCGGATCGGGGTCGACGCCCCGTACGAGACGGCGAAGGCGATCCTGCTCGACGCCGTCGCCTCCGCGAACCGCTGCCGTGCCGTGTGGAACAGCGAGCTCGGCTTCTCGACGGTCGTCGGCTTCGAGCCGGACCTGGAGGCCGTGGACCTGCTGTACACCTCCCTGCTGGTGCAGGGAACGGCGGCGATGGCGAAGGCCGAGGCGGGACAGCGGGCCGGAGGGCGCAAGCGGACCAAGACGTTCCGTCAGTCCTTCCTGATGGCGTACGTCCAGCGGCTGGGCGCGCGCCTGGCGTCCGACACCGCCCGGGTGACCGCGACCTCCGTCTCGGAGGGGGCCGCCGCCGACGACGATCTGTTGCCGGTCCTGGCGGCGCGGGACGTGGCGGTCACGGACGCCGCGGACCGGATGTTCCCTCGGACGACCAGCACCCGGGTGCGCGGAGTGACGGACGGCGAGGGCTGGGCGCACGGCACGGCCGCCGCCGACCGGGCCCGGATGGGCGAGCGGCGGCCGGGCATCGACGGTTCCCGGTAGCGGGGCGTACGCGAGCAGGCGGCGCCCCTCTCGCGACCGAATACTCGGAAAGTCTGCATAAGAGTGCCCGGCAGTAGGCAGCGCGGGTGAAGGAGCGGGGCCGGGGTGCGTGCATCGCAAGGCGGAGGATTGAGCCAACGCGGAGCGTTGGTGATTGACGACAACGCCGCGAGGTGCGTGCGCCGGCCCCGCGACGCCGCGAAGCCTACTGCCGGGCACTCCAGGGGGCATTCCGACTAGGCTCGGGTCCATGGGCTGGCTCCGGGCCCTGAGAGAGACCGCTCGCTCGGGGCTGACGATCGAGCGGCGGCGCCTCGAACCGCTGATCGCGATCCGTGGCGCGGCCGGACTCGCCCTGGTCATCGGGGTCAGCCTCGCCTTCTTCGGACCGGTGGTCGCCGCCAGTTCCGCGTTCGGTGCGTTCCAGGCGGCCATCGCCACCTTCCAGCGCAGCTGGCGCCCCCGGCCCGTTCTGGCCCTGGTCTCCGGTGCGAGTCTCGCGGTATCGACGTTCCTCGGCTATCTCACCGGCGCCCATCTCGCGCTGTTCATGGTCCTGCTGGTCCTCTGGACGTTCCTGGCCGGGCTGGCCTGGGCGGCCGGGCCGACGGGCGGCATCATCGCCGCATCCAATGTCGCCATCATGCTGGTCACGATCACCCTCCCCACCTCCGTCGCCCAGGCTTCCCTGCACGCTGTGATGATCGCGTTCGGCGGAGTCGTCCAGGCGGCGCTGATCGTCCTGTTTCCGGTACGCAGATGGGGCGCCCAGCGCGACGCCCTCGCCGACGCACTGGCGGCGGAGGCCGACTACGCCCGCAGGCTGCGCCACGACCCGGTCGCCGCGTTCGACCCGGTCCCGCTGATGACCGCCCGCAGCGCCGCCGCCGTCACCCCCCGCCAGGCCCGCCACCGCCCCGCCGAACTGCATGGCTTCCGCGGCGTCGCCGAACGGATCAGGCCGGTGCTCGCCTCGCTGGCGGATCCGGCGATGGGCGCCCCCGCCGAAGGTCCGGAACGCGACCGGGTCCGCGAACTCCTCGCCGCCGCAGCCTCCGTACTGGACGCGGCGGCCGGCGCCATCCGGCACGGCACCCCGGTGCGCCTCCCCGCCCCCGCGGTCGCCGCCCTGAAGACCCCCGACACCGGGGCGATCCTCACCGGAGCCGCGCGCCGTGCCGCGCGCCGCCTCAGCGCGCTGCTCGCCGATGTCATCGAGACCGCCGAGGGCGACGGGACGAAGGAGGACCGGGCGGAGGCCGATGACGCCGCCGACACGATTGCCCCGCACCGCCGCCGTCCCACCCTGCTGCGGCTGGTCCCCGTCGTCCTGGGGGCGATGCGCGCCGAACTGCGCCCCGGTACGCCGATCCTGCGGCACGCCGTCCGGGTCACAGCCGTCGTCGCCGTCGGCTATCTCATCGGCGCCGCCCTGCCGTTCGGTCACGGCTACTGGGCGCCGATGGCCGCCATCATGGTGATGCGGCCCGAGTTCGCCCAGACGTATGCCCGAGCTGCGGGCCGGTTCGGCGGCACGATCGTCGGGGTCTTCGTCGCCACCGTCATCGTCCGGGCCGTCCATCCCGGCGCCGGCCCCGCCGCCGCGCTCGCCGTCGGCTGCGCCCTGCTGATGTACCTGCTGATGCGCACCGGGTACGTGGTCGGCCAGGCGTGCGTCTCCGCGTACGTCGTCTTCCTGCTCGGCATGGCGGGTGACGTCTGGTCGCAGACCGTGGCCGAACGCGTCGTCCTCACCCTGGTGGGCGGGCTCCTCGCGATGATCTCGTATGCCGTCTACCCGGCCTGGGAGACCCCTCGGCTGCGCAACCGGCTCGGCGACTGGCTGGCGGCCGACGGGCGGTACGCCGCAGCCGTCGTCGACCAGTACGCGGATCCGGGGGAGCGTGGCCCCGAGGACGTCCGCGCCGCGCTCCTTGCCTCCCGCGAAGCCCGGGTGGCCTGGCAGGAGGCGGTCGCGCGGGCCCAGCACGAACCCGTGCGCCACCGCGGCCTCTCCCGCACGGCCGCCGAGGACGCCCAGCACGCCCTCGCCCAGCTGGGCCGGGCCGGGATGCTGATGGAGGCGCACCTGCCGGTGGGCGATGCCATTCCCGTTCCCGCCGCCGCGCAACTCGCTGCCGCGCTGCGCCGGGCCACCGCGCGGGGTGCGAAGGAGGTGCGGGAGCGCCGCGCACCGCGCTGGGACGTGGTCCGTGAGGCGCTGGAGCGGTGGGACGAGGAGGACCGGCGGTGCGGGCGGACATCCGACCCGGTCGTCCGGAACGGGGCCGATCTGCTGCTGGAGTCCTTGGAGGAGTTCTCCCGGGCGCTGGACGGCGGCGCGGGCACCCGGCCCGGGACGAGCGGTGCCGGACGGAGCTGAACGGTCCGGCAGCGCTCCCGTGTCACGGGGCGGGCAGGTCAGGCAGTCCCGTCGGCAGCGCACCCGGCTCCGTCTTGGCCAGCGTGTCCTTGCCGCCGGCGTCCCACTGAACGACGATCGTCTTGCCGTCGTTGGACGCGACGGCTCCCATGGTGCGGGCGGTGTCGCCGTCGGTGCACTTCAGCGCCAGCATCACCTTGCCCATGTCCTTCACCTCGCCCGAGCAGACGTGGGCGTCGGCGACGAGCGCGGCCTTGCCGGCGGTGACCGACAGGGCGACGGCCTTGCCGTTGGTCACCCCGGTCCATGTCCCGTCGAGTGCCGCGGCATCTTCCGCGGAACCGCTGTCGCTGCCGTCGGCGGGTGCCGAGGCGGGCCCGTCGGCTGCGCCCTTGTCCGAGTCGCCCTTCCCGCTGTCATGGCCGCAGCCCGTCAGCGCGACCGCGGCGGCCAGACCCGCGACGGCGACGGCGCCGGTTCGTACGAGTGGGTGCACCTGGAATTCCCCCTTGTTGACGAAAGACCGCCCAAAGTTACCAGGGAGTTTCGATCGATTGACCGGGCAACTCCCGCTGCCGGGAGCCAAATAGACGCTCCGTTCGTCTGTCTCTCCGTGAGAGCGAGCGGGCGGGAGAAGGTAAAGCTGTAATCAAGAGAACACCCCGCGTGCACGTGCATCTGCTCATGCATCGGCATATGAACACAGCTATGATCCGATCCAGTTGACACTTGCACCTTGCAACTCGGGGAGCGTCCTGTGCACCACGTGTACAACGGCATGGCCGCCACAGAGCTTCGCGGAGTCGTCTGGCAGAAGAGCAGGCACAGCAACTCCCAGGGATCCTGCGTGGAGTTCGCCAAGTTGCCCGACGGGGATGTGGCGATGCGGAATTCACGCCACCCCGACGGGCCCGCCCTGGTCTATACGCCGGCCGAGATAGAGGCGCTGCTGCTCGGCGTGAAGGACGGGGAGTTCGATCACCTGATAGCGGGCGGCTGACCGCCGTACGCGCGGAAAGCGCCGGCCGTGCGCGCGGAACCCCGCGCCGGGCCGTGCGTCAGACGGTGTCGGAGAGCCGGAACAGCGCCCAGACCACCTTGCCCCGCAGCGCCTGCGAGCCCGCGGCCGGATTCTCCGGGCCCAGTGCGGGGGACGGGTGCCAGCCCCAGCCGTCACTGAACGACTCGACCAGGAACAGGCCGCGGCCCGACTCCGCCGAGTCCGCCGCCTCGGACGCCACCGGACTCGCCTGACTGGGGTCGCGCACCGCGCACACCAGGCGTGAGGACCAGTGCATCAGGTGCAGCTTTACCGGAGCCTCCTGAAGGTCCCTCGCGGCGTCATCGGGCAGCGCGTGCCGCAGCGCGTTGGTGACGAGTTCGGAGACGACCAGGGCGACGTCGTCGAAACGGTCGCTCAGCTCCCACCGGGCCAGCGTCGCCTTGGTGAACCGGCGCGCTCCGCCGACGGCTTCGTACCGGGCCGGCAGGGTGCAGGTGGCTGATCCGGAGGCGGCTGAGGGATCGGCGGGGGGAAGCCCCTGCCTTAACGGCCCGAGCATCGTCGATCCATTCGTCCCCATGCGAGGCACTCCCGGGATTCGCGGCTGTAGCGGTACTGCGGTGGTACGGCGGACAACACGAACGAGCACGCAGGTGCGCGGGGCCCATGGTTCCGAATGCGCTGAGCAGATGCAAGGGCAGATGCACGTGCACGCGCCGGACCTGTCCGACCCCGTGCCGGTTCTTGCTCATTTCTCCCTACAGACAGTTTCATGGCTTTCCGGAAGTCTTCTCATTTCCGTAATCGAATGAGTACGGGCTGAAGCGTTTTGATGGCAGAATCCGGCTCTTGGGGCTCAGGGGTGCCCCGATGCCCAGGAAGCGATGGGGAGGGTTGGACCAGTGGCGGCAGGCGAGTCGAGTGGATCTGTGGTGCGGCGCATCCTGCTGGGCTCTCAGCTCAGGCGGCTGCGCGACTCGCGCGGCATCACCCGCGAGGCGGCCGGCTACTCCATCCGTGCTTCCGAATCGAAGATCAGCCGCATGGAGTTGGGACGGGTGAGCTTCAAGGCCAGGGACGTCGAGGACCTGCTCACGCTCTACGGGGTCACGGACGAGGCGGAGCGCGACTCGCTCCTCGGTCTGGCCCGCGAGGCCAACGTGGCGGGCTGGTGGCACAGTTACGGAGACGTGCTGCCCGGCTGGTTCCAGACGTACATCGGTCTGGAGGGGGCGGCCTCGCTCATCCGGATCTACGAAGTCCAGTTCATCCACGGCCTGTTGCAGACCGAGGCCTATGCACACGCGGTTGTCTCCCGCGGCATGTCCGGCGCCCCCGCCGCCGAGATCGACCGCCGGGTCGCGCTCCGGCTCGAGCGGCAGAAAGTCCTCGTCTCCGAACGCGCTCCGAGCTTCCACGCCGTGCTGGACGAAGCGGCACTGCGCCGCCCGTACGGCGAACGCGAGGTGATGCGCGCACAATTGCGGCATCTGATCGAGATGTCGGAACACCCGAACATCACGCTTCAAGTGATGCCCTTCAGTTTTGGCGGGCATGCCGGAGAGAGCGGTTCCTTCACGATGCTGCGATTCCCGGAATCCGACCTGTCGGACATTGTCTATTTGGAGCAGCTGACAAGTGCGCTCTATCTGGACAAGGCCGAGGAAGTCGCCCAGTACGAAAGGGCGATGGCCCGGCTCCATCGCGACAGCCCGGGTCCCGAAGAGAGCCGCGATCTGCTCCGCGGACTTCTCCAACTGTCGTGATTCATCAGTACGATGACGTATAAACAGGAGTCTGCACCTGCAGTAAGGGATCGCATGTCCTTCTTCAACGAGCTGGCCAACCAGTACATCGACGGTGAGTGGCGGACCGGCACGGGCTCGTGGGACATCATCGATTTCAATCCGTACAACGGGGAAAAGCTCGCCGCCATCACCGTCGCCACCGCGCAGGAGGTCGACGAGGCCTACCGTGCCGCCGAGCGTGCCCAGCGGGTCTGGGCCACCACCAACCCGTACGAACGCCGCCTCGTCCTCGAACGCGCCCTGCGTATCACCGAGGAGCGCACCGAGGACATCATCGGGGCGATCGGCGACGAACTGGGCGGCACCCGGCTCAAGGCGGAGTTCGAGATCCGCTGCGCCAAGGACTTCCTGCGCGAGGCGATCCAGCAGGCGGTGCGCCCCGAGGGGCGGATCCTGCCGTCCCCGCTGGACGGCAAGGAGAACCGCGTCTACCGGCTGCCCGTCGGTGTCATAGGCGTGATCAGCCCGTTCAACTTCCCTTTCCTGGTGACGATGAAGTCGGTCGCACCCGCCCTGGCGCTCGGTAACGCGGTCGTCATCAAGCCCAACCAGAACGCTCCCGTCGTCGGCGGCGGACTGATCGCCAAGATCTTCGAGGACGCCGGGCTGCCCGCCGGACTGCTCAACGTCCTGGTCACCGACATCGCCGAGATCGGCGACGCGCTGATCGCGCACCCCGTGCCCAAGGTGATCTCCTTCGCCGGCTCGGACCGGGTCGGCCGCCATGTCGGTGCGACCGCGGGCGGACTCTTCAAGCGGGCCATCCTCGAGCTCAGCGGCAACAGCGCCCTGGTGGTGCTGGACGACGCGGACATCGACTACGCGGTCGACGCGGCCGTCTTCAGCCGCTTCGTCTACCAGGGGCAGGTCTGCATGGCCGCCAACCGCATCCTGGTGGACCGCTCCCTCGCACCCGAGTTCACCGAGAAGTTCACCGCCAAGGTAGCGGCGCTCAGGACCGGCGACCCGCGCGACCCCGAAACCCAGATCGGCCCGGTCATCAACACCTTCCAGGCCGACGCGCTGACCGCGCTGGTCGACCAGGCGGTCGCCGAAGGCGCCACGGCGCTCGTACGGGGCGGCACCCGCGGCAATCTCGTCGAACCGACCGTCCTGACGGGGCTCCCGGACGACTCGCCGCTGCTCGCCCAGGAGATCTTCGGTCCGGTGGCGCTGCTGATGACGTTCGACGGTGAGGAGGAGGCCGTACGGATCGCCAATGACACTCCGTACGGGCTGAGCGGCGCCGTGCACACCGGGAACGCCGAGCGCGGGGTGCGGTTCGCGCAGCGCATCGTGACCGGAATGTTCCACGTCAACGACTCCACGATCGCGGACGACCCGCTGGTGGCGTTCGGCGGCGAGAAGTTCTCCGGGACCGGGCGGCTGAACGGCGACGCCACCGTGGAGGCGTTCACCACCCAGAAGTGGATCTCGATCCAGCACGGCCGGACCGAATTCTCGCTGTGATGCCCGCTCGTTGAGGACGGAAGCTGTCCGCAAGGGTCCGTAGCTTGGTCGGTGTCAGGAAGACACCGGGCGCAGGCCCGGACCATCCCGAAGGGCGGACATCATGGTCACTCGCGTTCCCGCAGAGGCCCACGGCGACGAGCGCGGCGCGCTCCTCTCCTTCGTCGAGGCTCAGCGCGGCTCGATCCGGCGCTCGTTGCTCGGCCTCACCGAGGGGCAGGCGGCGAGCCGGCCCAGCGCCGGCGAACTCTCCCTCTCCGGGCTGCTCAAGCATGTCGCCGAGACCGAGCTGAACTGGCTGCGCCTTGCCCAGCAGCGCCCCAATGAGAAGGTCCGCACCGAGGAGACCTGGGGGGACGGCTTCCGGCTGGTCGGGGACGAGACAGTCCCGCAGATGCTGGAGTTCTGGGCGAAGGTCGCGGCGGAGACCGAGGAGTTCATCCACTCGGTGGAGAGCATGAACGACACGTTCCCGCTGCCCGAGGCGCCCTGGTTCCCGAAGGGCCAGCGCTGCTCGATGCGCTGGATGCTGCTCCATCTCATCGAGGAGATCGCCCGGCATGCCGGCCACGCGGACATCCTCCGGGAGTCCCTGGACGGCCGGACCGCGCTCGAGCTGGTCGCTGAGGAGGCGGGCTACCCTAGTCAAAGTTGAATAGGAAGGGTGAGTGGGATGTCCGCGATCCGGCTGCTGGTTCTCGGTGCCGTGCGTCAGCACGGCCGGGCGCACGGCTATCAGGTCCGCAACGACCTGGAGTACTGGGGCGCCCACGAGTGGTCCAACGCCAAGCCGGGCTCGGTCTACCACGCCCTGAAGCAGATGGCGAAACAAGGGCTGCTGATCGCCCATGAGATCGCCCCGAGCACCGCGGGCGGCCCGCCCCGTACCGAGTACGAGATCACCGACAAGGGCACCGAGGAGTACCTCTCGCTGCTGCGCGCGGCGCTGACCTCGTACGACCAGAAGATGGACGTGCTGTCGGCGGGCATCGGCTTCATCGTCGACCTGGAACGGTCCGAGGCGGTCGCGCTGCTCAAGGAGCGGGTGGCGGGGCTGGCGGCCTGGCGGGCGTCGGTCACCGAGTACTACACGCCGGAGGACGGGCCCGAATCGCTCGGTCACATCGGCGAGATCATGAACATGTGGGTCCACTCGGCGGACGCGGGAGCCGAGTGGACGCGGGGGCTGATCGAGCGGATCGAGGGCGGCGCGTACACCTTCGCGGGGGAGGGTGATCCGTTCGTCGGAGTGCTCGCCGAGGGTGAGGAGAACCCGTACGCGACCGGGGTCCCGGATCCCGGGGATCTCGACTAATCAAGTTTGACGAATGGGTCGGCTCCGGTTACCTTTAGCCATCTAGTCAAGTTTGACTAGATGGCTGTGTGGTGCGACGAGAGGGTGTGGCGAGGGTGGCGGACGCGATCGTTCTCGACGACGTGCACAAGAGATACGGGGGCAAGCGCGCCCTGGACGGCCTCGATCTCACGGTTGGCCGGGGCACGGTGCACGCCGTGCTCGGCCCCAACGGCGCGGGCAAGACCACGGCCGTACGCATCCTGTCCACGCTGCTCCGCCCCGACAGGGGCCGGGCCGAGGTGGCGGGGTTCGACGTACGGAGCGGGGCCGGTGAGGTCCGGCGGCGGATCGGGCTGCTCGGGCAGCACGCCGCCCTCGACGAGGAGCTCGGCGGCCGGCAGAACCTGGAGATGTTCGGCCGGCTGTACCACCTGGGCGCACGCCGGGCGGGTGTGCGGGCCGACGGACTGCTGGCCCGCTTCGGACTCGCGGACACCGGCCGCAAGCCGGTCAAGGAGTACAGCGGCGGTATGCGCCGGCGGCTCGATCTGGCCGCCTCCCTCATCACCGATCCCGAGGTGCTCTTCCTGGACGAGCCGACGACCGGACTCGACCCGCGCGGGCGCGCCGAGGTGTGGTCGTCGGTGCGCTCCCTGGTCGGAGGGGGCACGACCGTCCTGTTGACCACGCAGTATCTGGAGGAGGCCGACCAGCTCGCGGACCGGATCTCGCTGATCGACGGCGGCCGGGTGGTCGCGGACGGCACCGCCGACACATTGAAGGAGCAGATCGGCGGGGACCGTATCGACGTCGTCGTCCGTGACGCATCCCAACTGGGCGCCGCGGCAGAGCTCCTGACGGGCGGCACGGTCCTGGACGCCGACCGGCGGCTGATCGGGGCGCCCGTCGGGGACCGGATGGCGACGCTCACCCGGACGCTGCGGGCGCTGCAGGAGGCGGGGATCGAGGCGGAGGACATCGCGGTGCGCCGCCCCACCCTGGACGAGGTCTTTCTGGCGCTCACGGGCGCAGACACGGAGGTTGCCGCATGAGTGCCATCAGTACGCGCACCGGCACGAGCACGGCCGGCTGGGTGCTGGCCGATTCCTGGACGATGACCCGCCGCGAACTCGCCCACTGTGCGCGGCAACCGGTGCAGCTCGTCGTCGGCCTGGTCTTTCCCGTGATGCTGCTGCTGATGTTCACGTACCTGGTCGGCGGCGGTCGAGGCGTCGACGGCGACCACGCCGAATTCCTGGTGCCCGGCATGCTCGCGCTGACCATGGCGTTCGGTCTGGAAGCGACCATGCTCGCGGTCACTCAGGACCTCACCAAGGGCGTCATCGACCGGTTCCGCGCCATGCCGATGGTTTCCGGTTCGGTGCTGGTCGGCCGGAGCGTCGCGGACATGCTCCAGTCGGTGGCGGCGCTCGCGGTGATGATCGGCGTCGGGTACGCGGTCGGCTGGCGCTGGCACAACGGGGTCACCTCGGCGCTGGGCGCGGTCGGGCTGCTCCTGCTGCTGCGGTTCGCGATGCTGTGGGCCGGCATCCAGCTGGCGATGGTGGCGGGGAAGCCGGAGATGGTGCAGGCGGTGCAGATCCTGGTCTGGCCGGTCGGATTCCTCTCCAATGTCTTCGCGACGCCGGCGTCGATGCCGGGCTGGCTGGGCGCGGTCGTCGAGTGGAACCCGATGTCGGCGACGGCCACGGCGGTCCGCGGGCTGTTCGGCAACCCCGGCGGTTCCGAGGATTCCTGGGCGGCCACCCATGCCGAACTTCTCGCAGTGGTCTGGCCGTTGGCGCTGATCGCGGTGTTCTTGCCGCTGGCGGTGCGGAGGTTCGCCCGGCTAGGAGGGTGCTGAAGATCTTGGCCGGATCAGCGAGCGGCGTCTGGTGCGTGCGGCTGCAAGGCGCCGAAGCGGCCTCATAGCGGAGCCATCAGGCCGCTTTGGCAACGCCGCAGATGTGCGTGCAAGACTCCGGGAGCCCGGCCAAGATCTTCAGTGCCCTCCTAGGCCGGTAGAACCCCCGCCCCTGACTCAGTGATGGAACGCCGTCTGGACGTCCCGGTCCTGGCTCAACGGATGCCGCTGGGAGCGCAGGTCGGGCAGGAGCAGGCGCAGGTCCTCCATGAGCAGTTCCGCGAGGTCCGAGGAGAAACCGTTGCGGCACACCACCCGGAGCACCGACAGGTCCTGCCGGTTGGCGGGGAAGGTGTACGCGGGCACCAGCCAGCCGTGCTCGCGCAGCCGGCGTGACACGTCGAAGACGTCGTACGCCCGCATATCGGGCGCGGTCGTCAGCGCGAAGACGGGCAACTCGTCCCCCCGGGTGAGGAGGTGGAAGTCGCCCAGGTTCTCGATCTGGGCGGCGAGTGTGCTCGCCACATCACGGGACGCCTGCTGAACGGCCCGGTAGCCCTCCCGCCCCAGCCGCAGGAACGTGTAGTACTGAGCCACCACCTGGGCGCCGGGCCGGGAGAAGTTCAGTGCGAAGGTCGGCATGTCGCCGCCCAGGTAGTTGACCCGGAAGACGAGTTCCTCGGGAAGTTCGGCGGGCGAGCGCCACAGCACCCAGCCGACGCCCGGGTAGACCAGGCCGTACTTGTGCCCGGAAGTGTTGATGGACGACACCCGGGGAAGCCGGAAGTCCCACACCAGGTCTTCGTCCAGGAACGGTGCCACCATCGCCCCGGACGCACCGTCGACATGGACGGGGATGTCGAGCCCGGTGCGCTCCTGCAGCGCGTCCAGGGCGGCGCACAGTTCGGCGATGGGCTCGTACGAACCGTCGAAGGTGGAGCCCAGGATCCCGACGACACCGATGGTGTTCTCGTCGCAGAGATCGGCGGCGGCCTGCGGGTCGAGATGGAAGCGGCTGCCCTCCATCGGGACCTGCCGGGCCTCGACCTCCCAGAAGTTGCAGAATTTGTCCCAGCAGATCTGCACATTGATGCCCATGACCAGATTGGGTCGTGCGGTCGCCGGGTAGCGGTCGGCGTTCCTGGCCGCCCAGCGTCGTTTGAGCGCCAGGCCGGCGAGCATGCAGGCCTCGCTGGATCCGGTGGTCGAACATCCCACGGCCGCCGACGGGTCGGGGGCGTTCCACAGGTTGGCGAGCATCGACACACAGCGCCGTTCCAGCTCGGCGGTGCGCGGGTACTCATCCTTGTCGATCATGTTCTTGTCCCGGCACTCGCCCATCAGTGAGTCGGCCTCGGGCTCCATCCAGGTGGTGACGAAAGTGGCGAGATTGAGCCGGGCGTTGCCGTCGAGCATCAGCTCGTCATGGACGAGTCCGCGCGCGGTGGAGGGCGGCAGCGGTCCGTCGGGCAGTTGATGCCTGGGGGGCGCGGACGTCATAGTCGCAGTCGGGTCCGCCTCCCCGAAAAAGGGGTTGAGGGCGAGCCTGCGGCGCTTCTCGGACGGCCCCCTGACGTGGTTCGAACCCTGATGGAGAGGCATTGGCGGACAGCCCTTCTCGGCTGGTGGTGGCTCTGACGGCGGTCTGGTGCCCCTCCCGGCAAGCTCTGCCCCGTCGCGCCGCTCCTCATGGGGCGGACATTGCCGGTCACGGCACTCATCGGTGCTCGGTCAGCTCGCGGCTGCGAGGCCGTCCTTGATGGCCCGGGTGAACTTCACGACCCGTTCGGCCTGCACCCGGGCGGCGGTCAGCGTCTGCTCACCGACCGGGATGTCTCCCTGCCCCGCGACGTGAGAGGTGCCGTACGGATTGCCGTCGACGAACTTCGACGGGTCCGTATAGCCGGGGGCGACGAGGATGCCGCCGAAGTGGTGGATCGTGTGGTAGAGCGCGAGCAGCGTGGACTCCTGGCCGCCGTGCGCGGTGCTGGTGGAGGTGAAGCCGCTGTAGACCTTGTCGGCGAGCCGGCCCGCCTGCCAGAGGCCGCCGAGGGTGTCGATGAACTGCTTGAGCTGGGCGGTGACATTGCCGAACCGGGTCGGCGTACCGAAGATCACGGCGTCCGCCCAGATCATGTCGTCCTTCGACGCCTCGGCGATGTCCGCGGTCGCTTTCGCGTTGGCGGCCCAGGCCGGTTTGGAGTCGATGGCCGCCTGCGGGGCGAGCTCACGGGCCTTGCGCAGCCGTACTTCCGCTCCGGACTTCTCGGCGTCCTGCGCGATGGCCTTGGCCATCGTGGCGACGGTGCCGGTCGAGGAGTAGTAGATGACGGCGACGTTGACGGGCGTGGGCATTGCGGAAACCTCCGATAAGGCCTTAAGGGATGTATCCATATGTATCCATGCGGATGCGACGATACGGAAAGCAGGGGCATCCGGCGCGTCGAGCGGCGGGGTGGGGTCGGAGCCCGGACCAGGAGGCCGCTCGGGCTCATTTCAGCGGTGTGCCGTCCGCGTGCAGCTGCATCTGCGGCCGTCCGGTCACCAACAGCCAGGCCGGCAGGGAGGCGACGCAGAGCAGCGGCAGCACTCCCGAGTCACTGACCAGCACCGCCGCCGTGAACAGGCTCAGCCAGCCCTGCCGGGTGACGGCCAGCAGGACCCCCAGCACCGCGCTCGGCACCGCGAGGGCCAACGGCACCGTGTCGACCAGCGCATGGGCGCACATGCCGAGCGCGACGCCCACGAAGACGGACGGGAAGATCCGCCCGCCCCGGAAGCCACAGGTCGTGGCGATCACCAGGGCGGCGGTCTTCACCACGGCCATGGCGGCGAACTGCCCGGCCGACCAGCCGCTCGGATCGGCGCTGAGCTCCTTCACCTCGTCCAGCCCCTTGAAGAGGGTGAGATGCCCGCCGAGCGCGCCGAGCAGCCCGAGCAGCAGACCACCGGCGGTCAGCATCGGGACCGGATGCCGCAGCGCGCGGAACGCCCGGTGCGCGTGCGGAACCGCGTACACCGCCGCCAGACCGAGCACCGCCCCCGCCGAGGCGATCACGGTCGACGAGAGCAGATCGCCCCAGTGCGCTCCCGGGTACGGCGGCAGCGACAGGTCGAAACTGGGATGGGCCAGCAGTGTCATGGTGAGCGCCCCGGCGGCGCCCGCCGCGAGCGGGGCGAAGAGCCGGTCCCAGAGCGCAGCCGGTCCGCCGCCCGTCGTGAACGACTCGGCGACGATCAGGGCCGCGGCGACCGGGGTGCCGAAGAGGGCGCCGATCGTCCCGGCCGAGGCGAGCGCGATCCAGAGGCCGGCCGTATTGTCCGGGGCGGCCCGGCGGCCCAGCCAGAAGGCGAGCGCGATATTGGCGGCGGTGATCGGGCTCTCGGGCCCCAGGCTGACCCCGCCCGCCAGCCCCAGCACCGTCACGACCAGCAGTCCGGGGATGACGTCCGGAGGCAGGGGGGGATCGACCAGCCCGGTGGTGGCCGGGTCGGGGCCTGCGTGCCCGTGCACCGTGCGGACGACCAGCCCGACGGCAAGGCCGGTCGCGGTGAGCATCACGATCATCCACGGCGAGGAGTAGCGGCCGATGGAGAGCGCGTCCGGGAGCGTCTTCCAGAGCACGTCCTGGAGTTGCTCGGCGAGCAGGCTGACGGCGAGCAGGACCAGGGCCGAGGCCATACCGACGACCAGGGCGGGCACGATGAGGAGCAGCAGCCGGCGCGCCGGGGTGGTCCGGGCGAGAGCGACGGAGTCGGAGGCCATCGGGTCACGATAACGATGCAAAAGCCGCATAACCTGCCCATTGCGTCGGGGTGTGAGGGCAATTCGGGCTTGCACCTCACGTCGCGTCAGGACTCAGGCTCGGGTCCGTACCGACGCACCGACGTACAGAGCGAAAGCGGAAGGGAGCGGAGAGCCGTGGACTTTTCCGTGGGACAGGTCGCCGGGTTCGCCGGAGTCACGGTGCGCACCCTGCACCACTACGACGGGATCGGACTGCTGTCGCCCAGCGGGCGCAGCCCCGTGGGTCACCGGCGTTACGGCGACGCCGACCTCGACCGGCTGCAGCAGATCCTGTTCTACCGGGAACTCGGCTTCCCGCTCGAAGAGATCGCGGTGCTGCTCGACGACCCGGCAGCGGATCCCCAGGACCACCTGCGCCGCCAGCACGCGTTGCTGTCCGACCGGATCGCCGAACTCCAGAAGATGGCCGCCGCCGTCGAAACAGCCATGGAGGCACGGAAGATGGGTATCAATCTCACGCCCGAGGAGAAGTTCGAGGTCTTCGGGGACAAGGACCCGGAGGAGCACGCGGAGGAGGCGGAGCGCCGTTGGGGCTCCACCGCCACGTACGCGGAGTCACAGCGCCGGGCGGCCCGCTACACCAAGGACGACTGGAAGCGGATGCAGGCCGAGATCGCCGAGTGGAGCGAGGCGTACACCGCGGTGATGGAGGCGGGCGAACCCGCCACCGGGGAGCGGGCGATGGAGCTCGCCGAGGCACACCGGCTCCACATCTCCACATGGTTCTACGAGTGCACCTACGAGATCCACCGTGGGCTCGGCGAGATGTACGTCAGCGACCCGCAGTTCCGCGCCTACTACGAGTCGATCGGGCCCGGCCTGGCCGAACACCTGCGGGATGCGATCAATGCCAATGCGGAGCGCCGGGCGTAACGGCCTGGTGCACGATAGAAAGTGGATCAGCGAGCGGCGTCATGCGGCTTCGAATCCAAGGCGGAGGAGAGAGGCGACGCGAAGAGGGTCCCCCATGCCTTAGGGCTATGGGGGAGTCGTCGACCGACGACAACGCCGGAGGCGGAGTCGCATGACGCCGGGAGCCCGCTCGCTATCGTGCACCAGGCCGTAACTCCAGGTACGGGGGCCGAGAGCGCCTCGGCCCCCGTCGGTGCCTGTCGGGGCGGTCAGGCCTTCTCGATGACGGCCGCCGTGCCGTACGCGCAGACCTCCGTGCCCACGTCGGCCGCCTCCGTCACATCGAACCGCATCATCAGCACCGCGTTGGCGCCGCGCGCCTTCGCCTGCTCGACAAGCCGCTCCATGGCCTGATTGCGGGTCTGGACGAGGGTCTTGGTCAGCCCCTTCAGCTCGCCGCCGATCATCGACTTCAGCCCGGCGCCGATCTGGCTGCCGAGGTGACGCGAGCGCACCGTCAGACCGAACACCTCACCGATCACCTGGGTCACCCGATACCCGGGGATGTCGTTCGTGGTGACGACCAGGACATCGGACTGTGCCGTCTGCCCGCCGCCATAATCCTCAATGCTCATCGTGTGGCACCTCCTGGGCGGCAGCTTTTCATCCCCGCGCGGTCCACTGGAACCCGGGACTGTCTTCCGGCGTTGATAGCTTTGGGCGGCCACGCACCTGCCATCGACCGATCCTGGAGCCCGGACCCTTGAATACGCTTGCGCTCGGACCGAGCTGGCTGGACCCGGACTATCTCATCGGGCAGTTCGGACTGCTCGGTGTGCTGGTCGTCGTCTTCGCCGAGTCCGGGCTGTTGATCGGCTTCTTCCTGCCCGGCGACTCCCTGCTGTTCACCACGGGTCTGCTGGTGACGACGGACAAGCTGCACACCCCGCTGTGGCTGGTCTGCGTCCTGGTGGCGCTGGCGGCGATCATCGGCGACCAGGTGGGCTATCTCTTCGGCCGCAAGGTCGGGCCTTCGCTCTTCAAGCGCCCCGACTCCCGCCTCTTCAAGCAGGAGAACGTCGAGAAGGCCCACGAGTTCTTCGAGAAGTACGGGCCGAAGTCGCTGATCCTGGCCCGCTTCGTGCCTGTCGTGCGTACGTTCACGCCGATCATCGCCGGCGTGAGCCGGATGAACTACCGCTCGTTCATCACGTTCAACATCATCGGCGGTGTGCTCTGGGGTGTCGGGGTCACCCTGCTCGGTGCCGGGCTCGGGCAGATCGAGTTCGTCCGCAAGAACATCGAGGCGATGCTCATCCTGATCGTGCTGATCTCGGTGGTGCCGATCGCTGTCGAGTTCCTGCGCGCCCGCAGCAAGTCGAAGAAGGAAGAGGCCGCCGGGGGCGGCGCAGGCCGGGGCCCGATCGTCGGCGGTGGCGCCCCCTCCGCGGGCCAGCGCGGCCGCCACGCCAAGCGCTGACCGCTTACGGCCTCCCCCGCGACAGGGAGGCCGTAAGGGCTGTCCCGTACCCGGGTCAGAAGCCGCGCGTCCGCTTGGCCGCGCGGCGGTTCGCCCCGCCGACCGCTCCGGGCACCCGCATGAACAGCCGGGAGATCTCGCTTCCCAGATTCACCCCGATCGCGATGGCCAGCGCCGTCGCCACCGCGGTCGACAGCGAGGCGAGCCCCCGGACCAGATCGTTCTGCGCGACACCCAGCAGACCGAAGTACGTCGCCGAACCCGGCAGCAGCGGACCGATCGCGGCCGTGATGAAGGGCAGCGACGAGGTGTACCGGTACCGCGAGAGCAGCTGCCCGAACAGCCCCACCAGCCCGGCGGCCACCGCCGTGGCCGCCACCGGCGAGATACCCCCGGTCCGGGCCATCGCCCCGTAGATCACCCACGCCACACCGCCGTTCAGGGTCACCGCGAGCACCGTGGACCGCTCCTGCTGCAACAGGATCGCGAAGGCGAAGCAGAGGGCCATCGACGCCAGGATCTGCACCACCGGCCGGTCGTGGGCCACGAACCGTGTCTCCGGATTGAGCTGGGCGCCCAGCTGCACTCCCAGATACAGGACCAGCAGCACCCCGGTGACGATGCCGATGAAGAGGTACATGACTTCGAGGAGCCGGGCCGCCGCGGTGATGTAGAAGCCGGTCAGGCCGTCCTGGACGCCCGCCACCAGGGCCCGCCCCGGCAGCAGCGCGAACAGCCCACCGGTGATGACGGCGGACGGCTGGATGTCCGTCGAGTGGGTGAGGGTCAGCGCGACCCCCATCGCGGCCGGGGGCATCGCCGCCACCACGAACTGGTAGAACTCCGGCAGCCCGCGCCCGGCGCAGAACCAGGCGAGCCGGTCGCCGAGCATCGCGCCGACAGCCGCCACCACGAAGACCAGTTCGTTGCCGCCGACCAGCACCGATGCCGCACCCGCCAGCCCGCCGGCGGCCAGTGTCAGCACCCAGCCGGGGTAGGGGTGCCGGTTGCGGCGGATCTCGGCGAGCCGCCGGTACGCCTCCTCCAGGGAGACCTCGACGTCCTCGTGGGTGATGTCGTCGATGAGCCGGAAGACGGCGGCCAGCCGGGTGTAGTCGGTGCCGCGGCGGCGTACGGTACGGCTCGCCGTCACCGGGTCGTCGACCAGCGACGGCTGGTGCGAGATCGACAGCAGGGTGAAGGTGACCGTCGGCTCGCACCGGTCGAGACCGTACGAGCGGGTCACCGCGAACATCGCGGCCTCGACGTCCTCCGCGCCCTCACCACCCGCGAGCAGCAACTCCCCGATACGCAGCGTCAGGTCGAGCACGCGCGGCACCGCGGGTCCCGTGTCGTCGGGCTTCTGCGCCGGCTCGGCGGCCGGCCGCTCGGCGACCGGCATCCGCAGCATCGTGCGCATCCGGTCCTGCCAAGGAGCTTCCTTGGTCAGCCGGATCATCGGCATGCCGTGCGCGGGAGTGAAGGCGGGCGGCGACTGGCTGGCGCTGTACGTGCTCGGCGGGGCGAAGGCCGAACCGATCGTGTCCGAACCGGAACCGGAACCCGGTCCGGAGCCAGAAGCGGAACCCGGTCCCGGGCCGGATCCGGACCCCTGCGGTTCGGTCGTCAGACCGGCCGGGAGGGCGAACTCCGAGGTGGGGTGGTCGTCCTCGGGCGGCGCTGCGGGGCGCCCGACCCCGGCCGGCGGGACAAAGGCGCTGCGCGCCTCGTCGGACTGGGGCTTCTGATCCTCGGGACCGCCCGGTTCCGCCACCACTGGACCTCGCTCCTTCTTGGCTGCGCGTCTTGGGTTGCGCTCCTGCCCCAGTATGGACACGGTCATGGGCGCATATGCGAAACGGGCGGCACACCGGTGAGGGGTTGGTAACTGCTCGCCAAGGAGAGCGCACGAGGTCGATCTCACTCGATCGTGTGATGGTCGGCTTCCGGGCTTCCGGGCTTGCGAGGCGCTGGGGCGGCCGGGGTAGCGTCGCCGTGCGATCTGGGACGGCCGGGTGCGGTGCCGGCGTGCGGGGTCCGTGCTCCACCAGCGTGATGGTTCAGGGCCTCTCCGTCGCCTCTGGCCGCGTCCGTATGGCCAGGTCGTGAGGGACTCCGCCCTTCCGGCTCGGACCACGGACAGGATCCGTGTCGCCGTCCGGTTGCGAAAGCGGACGACCAGTGCGCCCAAGACCGTTCGGGGCGTGCCAGTGCGCAGGACTCACTCCTGCGCACTGCTCAGGAACGGTGTACCGCCCGTTCCTTGCGCCGAACTCTTCACGGAACCGCAGCGGGAACCGTAACGGTCTGCCCCGCGACAGGAAGTGGGCCCCCTGTCGCGGGGCAGACCGTAAGCGGAACCGGGATCACGCCTGTGCGGCGGTCAGGGACACCGCAGTGTCAGTGCTTGCCGCCCTGCGCCTCGAGGCGCTTGTAGGAGGCCTCGATCTCGGCCTCGGCCTCGGCGCGGCCGACCCAGTCGGCACCCTCGACGGACTTGCCGGGCTCCAGGTCCTTGTAGACCTCGAAGAAGTGCTGGATCTCCAGGCGGTCGAACTCCGACACGTGGTGGATGTCGCGCAGGTGCTCCACCCGCGGGTCGGAGGCCGGGACGCACAGCAGCTTGTCGTCGCCGCCGGCCTCGTCCGTCATGCGGAACATGCCGATGGCGCGGCACTTGATGAGGCAGCCGGGGAAGGTCGGCTCGTCCAGGATGACCAGCGCGTCCAGCGGGTCGCCGTCCTCGCCGAGGGTGTTCTCGACGAAGCCGTAGTCCGCCGGGTAGCTGGTCGAGGTGAAGAGTCGACGGTCCAGGCGGATCCGACCGGTCTCGTGGTCCACCTCGTACTTGTTCCGCGAACCCTTCGGGATCTCGATGGTGACGTCGAACTCCACGGGTGGCTCCTCCATGATCAACACATACGACTGGTGATTAAGTGTCCCCCACGGAGATGTGTGCTCGCGAAAGGGGCTGGTCAACGGTGGCCGAGCCGGTGAAAAGACCGTCGATCAACCCGTTGAACGCGTTGCGCAGGCCGACCGTGGCGGGCTGCCTGAACAAGGTGAACGGATGGAGCAACTGGCAGTTCACGGCAGGCTCCGCCGTCCTCGGCCTGGCGCTCGCGGCCGGCGCCGTCCTCGCCGCCGGTCCCTGGGACTCGGGCCAGCGTAAGGCCGAGCGGCAGTGGGCAGCCGCCCGGGACCGCACAGGTGGCGCACATCACGAACCCGCCGCATCCGCCGCGCCCGCCACGCCGGACCCCGCTCCCAGTGCCCCGGCCGTCCTCGCGGCCCTCGGCACCCGGGTCGACACGGCCGCCCCGGACGGAGCGGCGGCCGCTCTCCGCAGCACCCTCGACAAGCTGCTGGACTCCTCCGCGCTCGGCACCGCCCGCACCGCCGTCGTCATCGACACGGCCACTGGCAAGCGGCTGTACGGGAAGGGCGCCGACACCGCGATGACGCCCGCCTCCACCGTCAAGATCGCCACCGCCGTCGCCGCACTCTCCGCCCTCGGCCCCGACCATCGCATCGCCACGACCGTCCGGGCATCCCCGGACTCCCGCACCCTCACCCTCGTGGGCGGCGGCGACCCCACCCTCGACAAGGCGGCGCTGCGCGAACTGGCCGCCGGGACCGTACGAGCCCTGCGCGACCGCGACGTCGACTCCGTCCGGCTCCGGTACGACACCTCCCGGTACTCCGGCCCCGCCCGGCACCCGATCGGCCCCAACGAGAACATCGCCCCGGTCAGCGCCCTGATGCTGGACGAGGGGCGGCTCGACCGGACGGACAGCGGGCCCGCCCCGCGCAGCGGCGACCCGGCCGGTGACGCCGCCCGCACCTTCGCCGGACTCCTGAACGACGCCGGTATCGGCACCGGGTCCGCCCCCGCGCGGGGCCGCGCCGCCGCCGCGTCCCGGCCGGTCGCCAAGCATCTCTCCGCCCCGCTGTCCGCCCTGGTCGAGCGGGCCCTGACCAACAGCGACAACGACATCGCCGAGGCCTTGGCCCGGCAGACCGCCCTGGCCGACGGCGAACCGGCCGACTTCGACGGCGGCCGACGGGCCGTCACCGCCCGGCTGAAGAAGCTGCACCTGCCGCTGGCCGGCGCGAACTTCGCCGACGGCAGCGGGCTGAACCGCAAGGACAAGGTCACCGCCGGGCTGCTGGCGGGCCTCCTCGCCCGCGCCGCCGAACCCGGCCACCCCGAGCTGCGCCCCGTCCTGACCGGCCTCCCGGTGGCCGGTTTCACCGGCACGCTCGGCAACCGGTACACCTCGACCTCGCGCGGCACCGGACTGATCCGCGCCAAGACCGGCACCCTCACCGGGGTGAACACCCTCGCCGGGACGGTCGTGGATGCACAGGGTCGGCTGCTCGCCTTCGCCTTCCTGGCGTCCGGTACGACGTCACCGTCCGAGGCCCAGTCCGCCCTCGACGCTCTCGCCACGAGCCTCGTCGTCCGTACCCGGTGAGCCGGTCGACAGCACACCGCGGACGGACCCGAGCACGTACGGTTGACGCATGACGAGCATCGGTGGTGCCGAGATGGTCGACTGGAATCTCGCGGTCGCGACCGCGACCCGGCTCGTGCGGCCGGGACCCGACATCAGCCGCGAGGAGGCCCGCGAGGTCGTCGCAGAGCTCCGCAGACATGCCAAGGCGTCGGAGGAGCACGTCCGTTCCTTCACCCGGATGATCCCGGAGGGGGCCGAACCGGAGGACACCCCGGTCCTGGTCGTCGACCGGGCCGGCTGGATCAGGGCGAACGTCGCGGGCTTCCGCGAACTGCTTCGCCCGCTCCTGGCGAAAATGGAGAACCGGCGCTCCAGCAGCCCCGGCGGTGCCGTGCTCGGCGCGGTCGGCTCCAAGGTGACCGGCGTCGAGCTGGGCATGCTGCTGTCGTTCCTGGCCTCCCGGGTCCTCGGACAGTACGAGACGTTCGCCCCCGCGAGCCGTGAACTCCCGGCCTCCCTCAGCGGCGGCGGCAGACTGCTGCTCGTCGCCCCGAACGTCGTCCACGTCGAGCGCGAACTCGACGTCGACCCGCACGACTTCCGGCTCTGGGTCGCGCTCCACGAGGAGACCCACCGCACCCAGTTCACCGGTGTCCCCTGGCTCCGCGACCATCTGCAGGGCGAAATCCAGTCGTTTCTCGACGAGACCGACGTCGACCCCATGACCGTGCTGGAACGGCTCCGCGAGGCTGCCCAGTCGCTCGCCGGCAGCACGCCCGAGGGCGAGGAGGGCGAGGACGGCGGCCGCAGTTTCGTCGAGATCGTCCAGACGCCCGCCCAGCGCGAGATCCTCGGCCGGCTCACCGCCGTGATGTCCCTGCTCGAAGGACACGCCGACTACGTGATGGACGGTGTCGGCCCGGAGGTCGTCTCCTCCGTCGCAGAGATCCGGGAGAAGTTCCAGCAGCGCCGGGCGCGCGGCGCCAGCCGCCTCGACCAGGCGTTGCGCAAGCTCCTCGGCCTCGATGCCAAACTGCGCCAGTACCGGGACGGCGAGCGGTTCGTGCGCGCCGTCGTCGACGAGGTCGGCATGGACGGCTTCAACCGGGTCTGGACCTCCCCGAACACGCTCCCCACCAAGGCCGAGATCGCCAAACCGGTGGACTGGATCGCGAGGGTGCACCGTAAGGCAGAGTCGTGATCATGAGGCGGCCGACGGGGAAAGCCGGAAGAAGTACGCCCCGGTAATCACCCATCCGAGGGACCGTAGGGGCATGGGAAGGCGTGCAATGCTCGATGAACGGCTTGGCTCTGTCACCATCGACGCACTCTGGGTGACGGCACTCTTCCCGTCCCGACGCTCCGAGGCACCCCCAAAACTTCACGAAGGGCACCGGACATGGGTCCCCATCCTGCGGTCGCGGCGATACGCCTGGCGGTCCGCCGCGTACTCCACGACGTACTGAACGAATTCACCGAACGTACCGAACGTACCGAACGCGCCCCGCGCCCCGAGCTCGCCGAAGCCGGCCCGGGCAGGCGGCGCCGCGCGCTCCCCGAACGCCCCGACGCCCCGCTGGTGCTGGTGGCCTGCTCCGGCGGCGCCGACTCCATGGCGCTCGCCTCCGCCCTCGCCTTCGAGGCCCGCAAACTCGCCGTCCGGGCCGGCGGCATCACCGTCGACCACAACCTCCAGGACGGGTCCGACGTCCGCGCCGCCGAGGTCGTCGCCCGCCTCGCCGCCATGGACCTCGACCCGGTGGAGGCCGTCGCCGTGCAGGTCGGCCGCGACGGCGGACCTGAGGCCGCCGCCCGCGACGCCCGCTACGCAGCCCTGGATGCCGCGGCCGAGCGCCACGGCGCCGCCGCCGTCCTGCTCGGCCACACCCGTGACGACCAGGCGGAGACCGTTCTGCTCGGCCTCGCCCGCGGCTCCGGTATCCGCTCGCTCTCCGGCATGGCCGCCGCCTCCGGCCCGGCCGGCCGCTACCGCCGCCCCTTCCTGCAGCTCGACCGCCAGACCGCCCGCAAGGCGTGCCTGGTCCAGTCCCTGCCCGTCTGGGACGACCCGCACAACACCGACCCCGCCTACACCCGCTCCCGGCTGCGCCACGAGGGCCTGCCCGCCCTGGAGAAGGCCCTCGGCAAAGGCGTCGTCGAGGCCTTGGCCCGGACCGCGCAGCTGTCCCGCGACGACGCCGATGCCCTGGACACCTGGGCCGCCGAGGCCGACTCCGCCGTACGGGACGACGCCGGGCAGCTGGACTGCGCCAAGCTGTACGCGCTGCCCCCCGCCGTACGCCGCCGGGTGCTGCGCCGGGCGGCCGTGGAGGCAGGCGCTCCGGCCGGTTCCCTCTTCGCCCGCCACCTTGAGGAAGTCGACCGTCTGATCACCGGCTGGCGCGGCCAGCAGGCCATCAACTTGCCCGGCCGCGTCGAAGCCCGGCGGCAGGGTGGCAGACTGGTGATTCGGCAGAGCTGAAGCACAAGCGGCTGACATGCAGGCGAGCGGCTGTGCTCGGCCGGGGCACCACCCCGGACCGGGCAGGCAAAGAAAGAGACGTGGGTGAACGAGAAGGACATGGGCACCGACCTTCAGTCGGTGCTCCTCACCAAGGAAGAGATCGACGCGAAGCTCGTCGAGCTGGCCGCGAAGATCGATGCGGAGTACGCGGGCAAGGACCTGCTCATCGTCGGCGTCCTCAAGGGCGCCGTGATGGTGATGGCGGACCTGGCGCGCGCGCTGTCCACCCCCGTCACGATGGACTGGATGGCTGTCTCCTCGTACGGCGCGGGCACCCAGTCCTCCGGTGTCGTCCGGATCCTCAAGGACCTGGACACCGACATCAAGGGCAAGCACGTCCTGATCGTCGAGGACATCATCGACTCGGGCCTGACCCTGTCCTGGCTGATGTCGAACCTGGGCTCGCGTGAACCCGCCAGCCTGGAGATCTGCACCCTGCTGCGCAAGCCGGACGCGGCGAAGGTCGCGCTCGACTGCAAGTGGGTCGGCTTCGACATCCCCAACGAGTTCGTCGTCGGCTACGGGCTGGACTACGCGGAGAAGTACCGCAACCTGCCCTTCGTCGGCACGCTCGCCCCGCACGTCTACGGCGGCTGAAGGCCCCGCAGCCCGCCTCCGGCCCGCGCACCCGACCCGGGTGCACCCCCGGGAACCCCTGACGGGTTCCCGGCGTTGGAGCCTTTGAAGGCGGGTTTGACAGACGGCCCAGGCGGTCACAGGCGACAATGCTGGGGTACCGTCCGAAGAAACAGTCTTTTCTCACAGCAGCATTTACCTACGGGCAGGAGGGACGGGGCGACTTCGCTCCGTATGGATGGACGTGAAGCGATACTTCCGTGGGCCGGTCATGTGGATCGTGCTGGCCGTCCTCGCCGTGGTCGTGTTGATGCAGGTCGTCGGCTCGTCGGGCGGCTACAAGACGGTGGACACCGGCAAGGTGATCCAGGCGATCAGCAAGAACCAGGTGGACCAGGCCAAGCTGACCACCGGCGACGAACAAATCCTCAAGATCGAGCTGAAGGACGGCCAGAAACTCGCGGGCGAGTCCGGCAGCAAGTTCCAGGCGAGCTACATCGGTGACCAGGGTGTCCAGCTCGCCGACACGCTGCAGAAGAAGTTCGAGAGCGGTGACATCGAGAAGGGTTACACCGTCTCGCCGTCGAAGCAGTCCCCGTTCATCTCGATCCTTCTCTCGCTGCTGCCCTTCGTCCTGATCGTGGTCGTCTTCCTGTTCCTGATGAATCAGATGCAGGGCGGCGGCTCCAAGGTCATGCAGTTCGGCAAGTCCAAGGCCAAGCTGATCACCAAGGACACCCCGAAGACGACCTTCGCCGATGTGGCGGGGTCCGACGAGGCCGTCGAGGAACTCCACGAGATCAAGGAGTTCCTCCAGGAGCCGGCGAAGTTCCAGGCCGTCGGCGCGAAGATTCCCAAGGGCGTCCTGCTGTACGGGCCTCCTGGTACGGGCAAGACGCTGCTCGCACGCGCCGTCGCGGGCGAGGCCGGCGTCCCGTTCTACTCGATCTCCGGTTCCGACTTCGTCGAGATGTTCGTCGGTGTCGGTGCCTCCCGGGTCCGTGACCTGTTCGAGCAGGCCAAGGCGAACGCCCCGGCGATCGTCTTCGTCGACGAGATCGACGCCGTCGGCCGGCACCGCGGTGCGGGTCTCGGCGGTGGTCACGACGAGCGTGAGCAGACCCTGAACCAGCTGCTCGTCGAGATGGACGGCTTCGATGTGAAGGGCGGCGTCATCCTGATCGCCGCCACGAACCGGCCGGACATCCTCGACCCGGCGCTGCTGCGCCCGGGCCGCTTCGACCGGCAGATCGCGGTCGACCGGCCGGACATGCAGGGCCGTCTCGAGATCCTCAAGGTGCACCAGAAGGGCAAGCCGGTCGCCCCGGACGTCGATCTCGGCGCCGTGGCCCGTCGTACGCCCGGTTTCACCGGTGCCGACCTGTCGAACGTGCTGAACGAAGCGGCGCTCCTCACGGCGCGCAGCAACCAGAAGCTGATCGACAACGAGATGCTGGACGAGGCGATCGACCGCGTCGTGGCGGGTCCGCAGAAGCGGACCCGGATCATGTCCGACAAGGAGAAGAAGATCACCGCCTACCACGAGGGCGGACACGCCCTGGTCGCGGCGGCTTCCCCCAACTCGGACCCGGTGCACAAGATCACGATCCTCTCCCGCGGCCGCGCCCTCGGTTACACGATGGTGCTGCCGGAGGAGGACAAGTACTCCACGACGCGCAACGAGATGCTCGACCAGCTGGCCTACATGCTGGGCGGGCGCGCGGCCGAGGAGCTGGTCTTCCACGACCCGACCACCGGCGCTGCCAACGACATCGAGAAGGCCAGTGCCACGGCCCGCGCGATGGTCACGCAGTACGGCATGACGGAGCGGCTCGGCGCGATCAAGTTCGGCGGCGACAACACCGAGCCCTTCCTGGGCCGGGAGATGGGCCACCAGCGCGACTACTCGGAAGAGGTCGCGGCGCTCGTCGACGAAGAGGTCAAGAAGCTCATCGAGACCGCGCACAACGAGGCGTGGGAGATCCTCGTCGAGAACCGCGACGTTCTCGACAACCTGGTGCTCCAGCTGCTGGAGAAGGAGACCCTCGGCAAGGAGGAGATCGCCGAGATCTTCGCCGGAATCGTGAAGCGTCCGGCCCGCCCGGCGTGGACCGGCTCCGCACGGCGTACGCCGTCGACGCGGCCGCCGGTGCTCTCGCCGAAGGAGCTCGCCCTCACCAACGGGGTCACCACGGCCAACGGGTCGGCCCCGGCGGACACCGCCGCGGCCACCGAGGCGATCCCTGAGGACCGTCCCGAGAGCTGACGCGGACCCCGGTGTGGCCCCTGTCACGGGGGTCCACCGACCCGGAATGGATGCCGTGCCCCCCAGGTTTTAGCCTGGGGGGCACGGCTTTTCGTATGTCTGCGCAATGTCTGCGCAGGTGACAGCTGAAGGAACGAGGCACAGATGACCGACCCGGTGACGCTGGACGGCCAGGGTTCGATCGGTGAGTTCGACGAGAAGCGGGCCGAGGCAGCGGTGCGTGAGCTTCTCCTCGCCGTCGGGGAGGACCCGGACCGGGAGGGGCTGCGTGAGACACCGGGACGGGTGGCGCGGGCGTACAAGGAGATATTCGCGGGTCTGCACCAGCAGCCCGAGGACGTCCTGACGACCACGTTCGACCTCGGCCACGACGAGATGGTGCTGGTCAAGGACATCGAGGTGTTCTCGACCTGCGAGCACCATCTGGTGCCGTTTCGTGGGGTCGCGCATGTCGGGTACATCCCGGCGACCACCGGCAAGATCACCGGCCTGTCGAAGCTGGCCCGGCTGGTCGACGTCTACGCCCGGCGCCCGCAGGTCCAGGAGCGGCTGACCACGCAGATCGCCGACTCGTTGATGAGGATCCTGGAGCCGCGCGGAGCCATCGTCGTCGTCGAGTGCGAGCACATGTGCATGTCGATGCGCGGCATCCGCAAGCCCGGGGCGAAGACGCTGACCTCGGCGGTACGCGGCCAGCTCCGTGACCCCGCGACGCGCGCCGAGGCGATGAGCCTGATCATGGCCAGCTGAGGCCCGGAGGCGGTGACGGTGGCCGGGCGGGGGGCGGAGCGTCAGGCCGAGGCGGCGCTCTTGTCGTCGTCCTTGTCCTCCGGCAGCTTGCAGACGCGCTCCAGGAACAAGGCGGCGGCGACCACCCCGATCCCGGCCAGCACCGCGAAGCCGGCGTAGATCGCCTGGTCGCGGCGGGCCGGAATGTCGAGCGAGCCGAGCAGGAAGACCCCAGTGCCGCCGTACAGGCCGGCGACCAGCGACACGACGAGGGCACTGGCCTGGCCGAAGACCACGGCGCGGGCGGCCATCAGCGGCTCGACACCCTTCGCCCCCGGGCGGCGCTCCCGCTGCGCGCGCAGCCGGGAGCGGATGGAGAGCGCCGTCGCGAGCAGGATGACGGCGATCACCGCGAGCACGATGGGCGCAGCGATCGGCACGCTCGGCAGGGTCGCGAGGGAGTCCCAGAGGCGGGCACCGCCCCAGGACAGCACGCCGGCCACGGCGAAGAGTCCGGCCAGTACTCCGAGCCGTAGTTGCCTCACCGAGAAAGCCGCCCTTCGCCGCCGGCCGACCGGGCCGTCCGCCCGTCACTCCGGCTGTCTGTTCTGTGTGCTGTGCTGACCTGCCCTGAGCCTAACGACTACTCGGGCAGGCGGAGTTCCAGATCGGTCCGGGGGCGTATGCCGTCGCGGCCGACCGTGCCGAGCAGCTCCGCCACCGGGCCGTGGCCGGGCAGCTGCGCCTCGGGGGCGACGTCGTACCACGGGGCGAGCACGAAGGCCCGCTCGTGGGCCCGGGGGTGGGGAAGGGTCAGCGCCGGGTCGTCGGAGACCACATCCGCGTACGCCACGATGTCCACGTCGATGGTGCGCGGGCCCCAGCGCTCCTCGCGGACGCGGTCGAAGGCCTCCTCGATGGCCTGGCCGCGCTCCAGGAGGGAGGACGGGGGCAGCGTCGTCTTCACGACGATCACCGCGTTGAAGTACGACGGCTGGGAGCCGGGGGCGACACCCCACGGCTCCGTCTCGTACACCGGGGACACCGCCTTGACCCGGAGGCCGGGGGTGTCCTCCAGGGCGTCGATGGCGCCCTGCAGGGTCTCCAGGCGGTTGCCCAGGTTGGAGCCGAGCGAGATCACGGCCGGTTTGGGGTTGGAGAGGGTGATGTCCGCCGCGTCGACCTGCTCGACCACGGAGGCGGGCACCGGCTGTACGGTCGGGTCGCTCTGCCCCGCGGTAGAAAATGCTGTCATGCTCGGCTCCGGGTGATGGTGATGGTCACGTCGTCGAACGGGACGGTGATCGGCGCATCCGGCTTGTGCACGACGACCTCGACCTCCTCGACGCCTTCGTGCCCCAGGCACTTCTGGGCGATGCGCTCTGCGAGTGTCTCGATCAGATCGACCGGCTCTCCCTGCACGATGTCGACGACCTCCTCGGCGACCACGCCATAGTGCACGGTCTTGGTCAGGTCGTCCTCGGCTGCCGCGGGGCGGGTGTCGAGGCCGAGAACCAGGTCGACGATGAAGGTCTGGCCCTCTTCCCGTTCCCGGGGAAAAACGCCATGGTTCCCACGGGCCTTGAGGCCGCGCAGCGCGACACGATCCACGCGAATCACTCCTGCTCTTGTTGGTCGTAGAGACACGGGGCCGCGTGCGGACGGCAAGGTGCCCTGTTTCGAATCTACCTGCGAGCGGGGACAGTGCTCGCCCGCGGGGGCTATGGACGGGACTGTGCGGGGCTGGTGGGCGCGTCCTTTACCCCGCAGCCCGGAGTTCAATCCCCCGGGGGCGTATCCGCACGGGGTCGCGCCCCCAGCAAGGGGGTCAGGAGGGCGACTCGTCCTCGTCCTCGTCCTCGTCCTCGTCCTCGGACTCGGTCAGCACCGGGGACCCGTGATGGGACCAGAGCTTCCAGCCGTCCTCGGTGCGGCGGAACACATTGGTGGCGACGACGAGTTGGCCGACCAGCGGTCCGAGCTCGCCGCCGTCCTCCGCGGGACCGCCGCTGAGGATGTTCTCGGTGCAGGTGACCAGGGCCGTGTCCCCGGTCATCGAGACCCCGACATCGGTCAGGAAGAACTGGATGTACTCGGTGTTCGCCATAATCAGGGCGTAACTGCGCAGTACCTCACCGCGTCCGCTGAGCACCGGCCAGCCGGGGTGGACGCAGGAGACCGTGAGGTTCTCGCCGGGCAGCCAGAGCCCGGAGAGCTCGTCCAGGTCGCCGCGCTCCATCGCCTCATAGAAGGCGGTGTTGGCCTGTTCGACCGCTGCGATGTCGGCGGCCACCTGTTCCTGGTCGTCGCTCACGTGGCTCCCTCGACGGCGCGGGCGACGCGGACGGCGTCGGCGGTCGCCCGGACCTCGTGGACCCGGACCGCCCAGGCGCCCGCCTGGGCGGAGAGGGCGGAGATCGCGGCGGTGGCCGCGTCGCGTTCCCGGGCGGGTGGCGGTGCGGCGCCCTCACCGGCCAGCACATGGCCGAGGAACCGCTTGCGGGAGGCGGCGACCAGCAGGGGGCGGCCCAGCGCGCGCAGTTCGTCGAGGTGGGCGACGAGGGAGAGATCGTGGGCGGCGTCCTTGGCGAAGCCCAGGCCGGGGTCGATCACGATCCGTTCGGGGGCGACACCGCCCGCGACCACCGCGTCCATCCGCGTCCGCAGTTCTGCGACGACCTCGGCGACGACGTCCTCGTACACCGCACGGCTGTTCATCGACTCGCTGAAGCCACGCCAGTGCATGACCACGAACGGCGCTCCGGCGGCGGCGACGACCGGGATCATGTCCGGGTCGGCGAGCCCGCCGCTCACATCGTTGACCAGCGCCGCGCCTGCGGCGACGGACTGCTCGGCGACCCGGGCCCGCATGGTGTCCACGGAGACCGTGATGCCTTCCTGGGCCAGCCCCCGGACGACCGGGATCACGCGCCGCAGCTCCTCGGCCTCGTCCACCCGGCTGGCACCGGGACGGGTCGACTCGCCGCCGACATCGACCAGATCGGCGCCTGCGGCGACCAGGTCGAGGCCGTGCTTGATCGCGGCCGTGGTGTCGAACCAGCGGCCTCCGTCGGAGAAGGAGTCGGGGGTCACATTCACGACACCCATGACCGCACAGCGGTCCCACTCCGGCAGGCCCTGGACCGTGCCTCGTCCACGCAACGTACTCATGCGACCAGCGTAGGCCCGTACGGAGCGGTGTTACGCCGCGCCGGCACCGCGCTCCGGTTCGGGACCCCGTGTGTGTGCGCAGGGCCGGGGCCGGGCGGCCGGGAATCGGCGGGCGAACGGACGGGGCAGCCCGACGTTGACGAAGCCCTCGGCCTGCATCGCGGCGAACGAGATCCGGGGCAGGTCGCGGCTGGTGCGGTAGACGACGAAGCGGGGCTCCCAGCGGGGCTGGAACTTGGCGTTGAACTTGTAGAGCGACTCGATCTGGAACCAGCGTGACAGGAAGATCAGGAGCCCGCGCCAGCCCCGCAGCACCGGGCCCGCGCCCAGTTTCTCGCCGCGGGCGAGCGCCGAGCGGAACATCGCGAAGTTCAGCGAGACACGTTCGATGCCGAGCCGGGGCGCGTCGTGCAGGGAGGCGACGATCAGCAGCTCGTTCATCCCGGGGTCGGCGGCGCGGTCGCGGCGCATGAGCTCCAGGGACATGCCGTCCGTGCCCCACGGGACGAAGTGGAGCACGGCCTTCAGATCGCCGTACGGGGAGTCGGCGGTGTGCTCGTCGGCCTTGTGGGCGGTGGCGATGACGCAGTCGCCGTCGGCCGGGTCGCCGATCCGGCCGAGCGCCATGGAGAAGCCGCGCTCGGTATCGGTGCCGCGCCAGTCGGCGGCGGCCCGCCGGATGCGGGCGAGCTCGGTTTCGCCGATGTCGCGGACGCGCCGGACACGGGTTTCGTAACCGTTCCGCTCAATGCGCTTCACCATCTGGCGCACGTTGCGCATCGCGCGCCCGGCGAGCGAGAAATCCGCGACATCCACCACCGCCTCGTCGCCGAGCTCCAGCGCGTCGAGCCCGGTCTCGCGGGTCCAGACCTCGCCGCCCGTCTCACTGCAGCCCATCACCGCGGGGGTCCAGGAGTGCGCCTTGGCCTCGTCCATGAAGCGTTCGATGGCGCCCGGCCAGGCCTCCACGTCGCCGATCGGGTCGCCGCTGGCCAGCATCACCCCGGACACCACGCGATAGCAGACGGCGGCCTTGCCGCTGGGGGAGAAGACGACGCCCTTGTCGCGGCGGAGCGCGAAGTGGCCGAGCGAGTCGCGGCGGCCGTGCTTGTCGAGGAGGGCCCGCAGCCGGACCTCGTCCTCCTCGGTGAGCCGGGCGGCCGGATGTTCGGGGCGGAACGCGAGGTAGATGGTCGTGACGGCGGTCAGCAGACCGAGTGCGCCGAGCGAGTAGGCCACGGTCCAGGAGGTCACTCCGGCGTACTCGACGGGGCCCTCGAAGCCGAACAGCCCGTACAGGACGTGCTGGAGACGGTCGGCGATGGAGGGGTTGCCGACGACGTGGCCGGGGTGAACGGAGACGATGATCACCCCCAGGACGAGCGAACCCGCTCCGAGAAGAACAAAGTTGGCCAGCGCCCTCCAACGGCTCCGCGGGTCGGGGAGCGCGGCGAATTCACCCCGGTGGCGGACCAGCAGACAGCAGAGCGTGAGGGAGACGAGGGTGCCGAGGATCGAGTGCCGGTAGACGAACTGCGCTGCCGCGCCTGCCGGCAGCAGGACCACGGCGGCGCGCCAGGCCCGCCGTTTGCGCCGCTTGAGACCGTGGGCGAGAAGCAGCAGCAGGACGCCTGCGCTCAGCGACAGCGCGGCGGCGAAGGGGCCGAGGGCTCCTGGAAGGACTTCGGCGAGTGTGTGCATCCGGCTGTGCCGGAAGCGCGGGAACACCCCTGCGGCGACGTCGATGAGACCGACGAGGCTGCAGGAGGCGCCGACGAGTGCCGGTACGGATTCGGGGCGCGGTCCGCGTACGAACTTGCGTACAGCGTTCGGAACCGATCCCGATTTATCCCCATCTAGCGTGATAGACATCGCTTCCCGTGGCTCCGCGAGAGATTCTTGAGTCCGTCGGCCGAAGCGGTCCGGACGATGTGCGACCTCTAGGACGAGGCTTCCGGGCGGTGGGTTCACCCACATCTCGGAAAATTCCTGACAAGAAAGCTCACCCGACCATGGGCCTCACCAGCAAAACAGTTCTGACCCTGTCCACTGTGCTGACCGTCGTTCTGTTCGCTGCCACGGTCCTGATATGGCCGAGACTGGCCCGCCGCAGTGTGCCCGCGGTGTTCGGCCGGGTCGGCCTGCTGCTGGCCACCCAGGTGATGGTCTTCACATCGGTCGGCCTGATGGCCAACAACTCTTTTCAGTTCTACGGCTCCTGGGCCGATCTCTTCGGTGGGCAGCAGGAACTGGGCGTGGTCACGGACGGGGCGGTCAGGACTCTGGCGTCGAAGAACATGGTCCGGGTCGGGATACAGCAGCCGGACGTCCCCGGTGATCTGCGCCCGACGGTGGCCGGCCGGATCGACAAGGTCGTCATCGAGGGGCGGCGGTCGAAGATCAAGAGTTCGGCGTACGTGTATCTGCCGCCGGAGTACTTCCAGCCGGAGTACGCCCACCGGAAGTTCCCCGCGGTCGTCGTCCTCACCGGCTATCCGGGCACCGCGGAGAACCTCCTGAAGGGTCTTGCGTATCCACGCACCGCACTCGATCGGGTGAAAGCCGGACGGGCACAGCCGATGATCCTGGTGATGCTGAGGCCCACGGTCGCGCCGCCGCGGGACACCGAGTGCGTGGACATAGCGGGCGGGCCGCAGACCGAGACGTTCTTCGCGAAGGATCTGCCCCAGGCGGTCTCGGACTCGTACCGGATCGGGAAGCGGGCACGGAACTGGGGCATCATCGGCGACTCGACCGGTGGGTACTGCGCACTGAAGATCGGCCTGCACCACCCGGACAGGTTCGCGGCGAGCGTCGGTCTGTCCGCGTACTACAAGGCGGCCGAGGACCCGACGACCGGTGACCTCTTCCACGGCAACCGGGCGGAGCGCGAGCGCGCGAACCTGCTGTGGTGCCTGGACCATCTGCCCCAGCCCAACTCGTCGTTTCTGGTGACGACGTCACGGCACGGCGAGGGGAACTACCGGAGTACGCAGAGGTTCATGGCGAAGGTGAAGGCGCCCGCCCAGGTCTCCTCGATCGTGCTGGACAGCGGCGGGCACAACTTCAACACCTGGCGGCGGGAGATCCCTTCGGCGCTGGACTGGCTGAGCAGCCGGCTGAGCGAGAGCTGACCGGGTGCGGCGGGCTCGTGGAGATGCCGGGCGCGTGCCGCCGGTTCAGAGCGAGCCTGCCCGGGCCACCGTCTCCACGTTCACGTCGGCGCGCGGCAGGTCCTGGGCATCCGCGTCGATCGAGCGGCGCAGCGCCTCATGGAGGCGGGCGGGGGTGAGCACCCCGAGGAACCGGCCGGTGCTCTCCTTGTCGATGACCGCGATCCAGCCCGCGTCGTGCTGCAGCATCGTGGCGAACGCCTGCTTGAGCGGGGCGCCGACGGGGAGCCACGCCTCCATGCGGCGGGCGTGTTCGCGGACCGTGCCCGTGGCCTCGGTGAGGGCGGTGCCTGCCGGGATCCAGCCGTGCAGATGGTCGTCGGCGTCCAGGACGACGGCCCAGCGCGCACCTTCGGCGCGCAGCCGCTCGGTCGCCCGGGAGAGCGGGTCGTCCAGATGGACGACGGGCGGCTGGTCGAGATCGCTCTCCTCGATGGGGGTCACGGAGAGTCGCTTGAGGCCGCGGTCGGCGCCGACGAAGTCCGCGACGTACGGGGTGGCGGGGGCGCCGAGCACGGTCGCGGGGGAGTCGAACTGCTCGATGGAGCCCTGCCCGTAGACGGCGATGCGGTCGCCGAGCCGGACGGCTTCCTCGATGTCGTGCGTGACGAACAACACGGTTTTCCGGACCTGGGCCTGGAGTTTGAGGAATTCGTTCTGCAGCCGTTCACGGACCACCGGGTCGACGGCGCCGAAAGGCTCGTCCATCAGCAGTACCGGCGGATCCGCGGCCAGTGCCCTTGCCACTCCCACGCGTTGGCGCTGACCACCGGAGAGCTGGTCCGGATATCGGTCACCATAAACGGAAGGGTCGAGTCCGACGAGGTCGAGGAGTTCGGCGGCGCGCTCGCGGCCCTTTCCCCGCTTCCAGCCCAGGAGATGAGGAACCGTCGCGGTGTTCTCCAGCACCGTCTTGTGCGGAAACAGCCCGACCTGCTGGATCACATAGCCGATCCGGCGGCGGAGCCGCACAGGGTCGATGGCGGATATGTCGTCCCCGCCGACGAATATCCGGCCCTCGGTCGGTTCGACCAGCCGGTTGACCATCTTCATGGTGGTGGTCTTGCCGCAGCCGGACGGCCCTACGAGCGTGACCAGTTCACCCTCGGCCACTTCGAAGGAAAGGTCGTCGACTGCGGTCGTGCCGTCGGCGTACCGCTTGGTGACGTGCTCGAAACGGATCATGGTTCCCCATTGTGGCGCGTGTTCTGTGAAGGACATGTTGCTGGAACACAACGGCCTCGGCGATTGTCAGTGGTCGGGGATAGGGTCGCCAGACATCAGTACGGATCGGCGACCGGGAGGTGGGGGACGGATGGCCGGACAGAACTGCCTGGTGACGAACGACTGGATCTGCGGTGAGTATCTCCGTTCCCGCAGCCAGGAGTTGACCGATGCGACTGTTCAGCACATCTGGCTCACCGCTGTCTCGGTGGTGATCGGACTCCTGGTGGCATTTCCGCTGGCGCTGCTCGCGCGCCGCAGCCGGCGTATTGCGGGACCGGTGCTCGGACTGACGACGGTGCTCTACACCGTGCCGTCGCTGGCGATGTTCTCGCTGCTGCTGCCGCTGTTCGGGCTCTCGGCCGCGCTGGTCGTCACCGGTCTGGTGCTGTATTCGCTGACCATTCTCGTACGGAACATCCTGGCCGGGCTCGAAGCCGTGCCGCAAGAGGCCAAGGACGCCGCGAAGGGCATGGGATACGGGCCGGGCCGACTCCTGTGGGAGGTCGAACTCCCGCTCGCCCTGCCCGCGGTGATGGCCGGGGTCCGGATCGCCACCGTCTCCACCATCGCGCTGACCACGGTCGGCTCGATCGTCGGCAGAGGCGGCCTCGGCAACCTCATCGAGGACGCCCTGCCGAGCTTCTTCAAGGCGCAGGTGCTCACCGCTTCGGTGCTCTGCGTGCTGCTCGCGGTGGCCGCGGACCTGCTGCTGCTCGGGGTGCAACGGCTGCTGACGCCCTGGACCCGCATACGCACGACGCGCGACGCCGTGGGTGCGGTCGCCAAGGTGAAGGCGGTCTGACCCATGGGAGTACTCGGCGAGGCCTGGACCTGGCTGACCACCGGCGCCAACTGGTCGGGGGAGAGCGGGGCGGGGCACCGGCTCGGCGAGCATCTGTACGTCAGCGGGGTGTCACTCGCGCTGGCCTGCGCGATCGCGCTGCCGGTCGCTCTGTACCTGGGGCACATCGGGAAGGGTGGCGCACTGGCCGTGAACCTCTCCAATGTGGGGCGGGCGATCCCGGTCTTCGCGGTGCTGGCCCTGTTCATGGTGTCGCCGCTGCGCAACGCCGGTTATGTGCCGACGATCAGTGCGCTGGTCCTGTTCGCTGTGCCGCCGCTGCTGACCAACGCCTATGTCGGGATGACGGAGGTGGACCGGTCGGTGGCCGAGGCGGCGCGCGGCATGGGGATGTCGGACGGCCAGCTCTTCGTACGGGTCGAGCTCCCGCTCGCCTACCCGATGATCATGACCGGTCTGCGCTCGGCGGCGGTCCAGGTGATCGCCACGGCGACGATCGCCGCCATGGTCGGTCAGGGCGGGCTCGGCCGCATCATCACCGCCGGCTTCAACACGTACAACACACCACAGGTGGTTGCCGGAGCGCTGCTCGTCGCCGTGCTCGCCCTGGCGGTGGAGGCCGTGCTGGTGGGGCTGGACCGGGCCCTGTCGCCGCTCCGCCGCCGCCGGACCGCCTGACCCATCCGATTTGCCCGACACGACTTGTAATCAGCCCTGTTGCTGTGGACGGAGAACATCATGAGCAAGACTTCGCGCATAGCGGGCGCGGTCATCGGCATGGTCGCGCTGGCCGGCTCGCTCGCCGCCTGCGGCGGCGACAGCCTGGAGAAGGACAAGGGCGGCTCCGCCGCGTCCGGTGACTCGGGGAAGAAGGGCTCGCTCGTCGTCGGCGCCGCGGCCTTCACCGAGTCCAAGGTGCTCGCCGAGCTGTACGCACAGATCCTCGGCGAGACCGGATACAACACCTCGGTCACCACGGTGAAGAACCGCGAACTGTACGAGCCGTCCCTGGAGAAGGGCGAGATCGACGTCGTACCCGAATACGCCGCGACGATCGCCGAATTCCTCAACGCCAAGGCGAACGGCGCGAAGACGGCCGAGAAGAATCCGGTCGCCTCCGGTGACGCGGCGGCCACCACCGCCGCGCTGGAGAAGCTCGCCGCCCCGCGCGGACTGAAGGTGCTCCCGTACGGCGAAGCGGTCGACCAGAACGCGTTCGCGGTGACCAAGGAATTCGCCGACAAGAACAAGCTCAAGTCCCTTTCGGATCTGGGTGCGTCCAAGCTGAAGGTGAAGATCGCGGCGGGTGACGAGTGCGAGGTGCGGCCCTTCTGCGCACCGGGTCTGAAGAAGACGTACGGCATTGATGTCACCGGTATCGACCCGAAGGGAGTCGGCACCCCGCAGTCCAAGCAGGCCGTCAAGGACGGCAAGGACCAGCTGGTCCTCACGACCACCACGGACGCGGTGCTGGACAGCTTCGACCTGGTGTTCCTGGAGGACGACAAGAAGCTCCAGAATGCGGACAACGTCATTCCGGTTCTCAATGCCAAGGACGCCGGAGCACAGGACATTGCCGATGCGCTCGGCAAGCTCACCAAGACGCTCACCACCGAGGACCTCGCGGAACTGAACCGCAAGGTCGACGCCGAGCGTGCCAAGCCGGCCGATGTGGCCAAGGACTATCTGCAGTCGAAAGGTCTGATCAAGAAGTAGGAAGGGACCGCTTCGGGGGCCGCCGGGTATCCCGCCAGGTAACCGCCGTGGAACAGATTGCCGGGCGGCCTCCCAAGCGACCCGTACACACGGTAAATTTCAGGCCATGCCACGTGGACGTCATCGCCATTCGCCACCTCTGCACAGAATCCTTCCGCCTTCGGTCGTTGCCGGAGCGTCGGTCGTCTGTGCTGCGGGCGCCTGGCTCCTCGCCGAGCCCCTGGTCCTGCGCGGACTGGTCGCCGTCGCGGCGGCCGCCGCCGTCACCGGTGCGTATCTGATGCGCTCCTGGGACCAGGAGGCCGGCCGTCGCGTCGCGGAACTGATGCGTGCCCGCGCAAACGACGAATGGAAGACCGAGGAGCGCATCGCGGAGCTCGAGGCCGACCTGGAGGAGTCGCGGGCCCTGCGCGTCCGGCTGGAGACGAAGCTGCGCCGCAAGCGTGTGGAGCTCGCCGGTCTGCGCGGCGAGCACGCCGCACTGCTGCGCCGTTACGCCAACGCCGAGACCGAGCGGGCCAGCGCGCTGGAGGGACGCAGGCAACTCGCGCTCGAAGCAGCCGCCTCGCCCCAGGAACTGCCCACCGGCCGCTCCACGCCGACACCGGCGGCGTATGCGCGCGCCGCCCAGGCCCTGCAGGAGCTCACCCGCAACGCCGCGCTCCAGGAGGCCCGCCGCACCGCCGAGCAGGCCAGGAAGCGCGATCTCGCGGAGCGCGCCCCGGAAGCGGAGGAGCGCAAGGGGAAGCACGCGGCGGCCGCTGCCGAGCAGCACCGCCGCCCGTCAGCCGCCCTGCCTCAGGCCCGCCCGTCCACCGCGCTCCCCGCGCCGCGCGTCGTCCCGGCAGCCAGTGCGGTCGTTCCGCACGCCGCGTCCCGCCGTCATCCGGTGCCGCAGGGCAGCTTCGACTTCTTCGGTACGCAGAAGGAGCGCGCCGCAATCGAGTCCGTGCAGAACGAGGACCTCGCGGATGTGGTCGGCGAGGAGGCGCTGGCAGTGCACCGCACGAGGACGGCGCAGAACCGCGCCGTCGGCAAGGTCATCGACCTGACCGCGCACGACGAGACGGAGCAACTGGACGTCGTGGAGCTGCGCAGCGCGATCTCGTAGGCCCTGTCCTGCCGCCGGTCGTCGGCGGAGCTACTTGTCGATGTCGCCGACGACGAAGAACAGCGAGCCCAGGATCGCGACCATGTCGGCGACGAGCGTGCCCGGCAGCAGCTCGGTGAGCGCCTGGATGTTGTTGTACGAGGCGGAGCGGAGCTTCAGCCGGTACGGGGTCTTCTCGCCCTTGGACACCAGGTAGTACCCGTTGATCCCGAGCGGGTTCTCGGTCCAGGCGTAGGTGTGGCCCTCGGGGGCCTTCAGTACCTTGGGCAGCCGCTGGTTGATCGGACCGGGCGCCAGCCCGGCCATCCGGTCCAGGCAGGCGTCCGCCAGGTCCAGCGAGTTGTGGGTCTGTTCCAGCAGGCACTCGAACCGGGCCAGGCAGTCGCCCTCGGTGCGGGTGACGACCTTGAGGGTGTCCTGCAGCTCCCCGTACGCCAGATACGGCTCGTCGCGCCGCAGATCGAAGTCGACCCCGGAGGCGCGGGCGATCGGCCCGGACACCCCGTACGCGTGCACGGTCTCGGCGGACAGCACACCGACACCGCGGGTACGGCCCCGGAAGATCTCGTTGCCGAGCACCAGCCGGTCGTACACGTCCATCCGTGACCGGACCGAAGCGACGGCGTCCCGGGCGCGGCCGAGCCAGCCCGCCGGAAGGTCCTCCTTGAGACCGCCGACCCGGTTGAACATGTAGTGCATCCGGCCGCCGGAGACCTCCTCCATCACGGCCTGGAGCTCCTCGCGTTCCCGGAAGGCGTAGAACACCGGGGTGATGCCGCCCAGTTCGAGCGGGTACGAGCCGAGGAACATCAGGTGGTTCAGCACCCGGTTCAGCTCGGCAAGCAGCGTCCGCGTCCAGACCGCGCGCTCCGGGACCTCCATGCCGAGCATCCGCTCGACAGCCATCACCACACCCAGTTCGTTGGAGAAGGCCGACAGCCAGTCGTGACGGTTGGCGAGCATCACGATCTGCCGGTAGTCGCGCGCCTCGAAGAGCTTCTCCGCACCGCGGTGCATATAGCCGATGACCGGCTCGGCGTGCTGGATCCGCTCACCGTCGAGCACGATCCGCAGACGGAGCACGCCATGTGTCGAGGGGTGCTGCGGCCCGATGTTGAGCACCATGTCGGTGCTCTCCGCCGCGCCACCGATGCCGACCGTCGTCTCCGTCATACGGCCAGTATTCCCTGCGTGCCGCACAGCGCGCTCCGGGCCCCGGGCTTTCCGGCCCGTCCGGCACCCCGGCCGCGTTGCCTCCGGGGCGCTGCCGCGGAGCCTGCTCGTCAAACGCCGGTGGGAGTCGACACGCTCGCCCCGACGCGTTGCATCAGCCACCCGAAATCGCCCAGCCCGCCCCGTGCGGTCAGTTCGGCCGCCTCGCCCGCCGACGCCAGCGCCCGCACATACGCCGCCGGGTCGGTCGAGGCGAGTGCGAGCGACGGCCGCTCCCCGCTGACCCCCAGCCCCCGCAGCGCCTCCCGCTGATCCACCACCTCCGGCTCCGTCCCGCCCCTCGCACCCGCCGCCGCGCACGCGTCCAGCGCCACATGCGAGGTCAGGTCACAGCTGCCGTCCGGCACCGGCCGTACCTCGCGCCCGGCCCGGAAACCGGTCAGCGTGCCGAACGGCGGCCGGGCCTCCCGTGCGTGGGCGTAGTCGACCGCCACCGCGAGCCCTTCGGACAAGGTGGCGACCGCCCGCGCCCACGCCTCGTCGCGCGGCCGCCCGATCTCCGCGCGGCTGCCGGGACCGGCCGACGGCCACCAGCGGCGCAGCCACTCGGCGTCCGCTCCGGTCACCGGTGCGCCCAGCCGTTCCGTGCCGTCCGCCGTCCGGACAAGCACATACCGGTCGACGCCGTCCGCGTCGGTCTCCGCGACCGGCGTCGGCACGTTGTCCAGCCACTCGTTGGCGAACAGCAGCCCCCGCACCCCCCGCGGCGGCTCGGCGCACCACTCGATCCGGGGGTCAAGCCCCGGCGGCCGGGCGGCGATCTCCACCGCGTACGCCCGTACCGCGAGCCCCGCCGGGGCGATGCCCGGCAGCGCCGCCAGCACCCCCGTCAGCAGCTCGCCCCGCCCGGCCCCGAGATCGACCAGATCGACCCGGTCCGTTCCCAGCTCCCGCGCCGTCGCGGTCAGCAGCCTGGCCACGGCGGCGGCGAACAGCGGCGAGGCATGTACGGAGGTACGGAAATGCCCGGCAGGCCCCTCGGAGCTCCGGTAGAACCCCCCGTCCCCGTACAAAGCGGCCTGTGCCGCCTCCTGCCACCCACGCCACTCATCCGTCACGGAGCCAAGTCTCCACCCTGGGGAGTATGGTCCCCGGAACCGGATCGGCCCTTCGGCTGACCCAGTCACCTGTCGGCCTTCCCTACGCTGGATCACGTGCAGCGCCTCTACGACTTCATCCGCAGACACCCGACGGGCGTCGACATCTTCTGGGCTGTCGTCCTCCTCGGTCTCTCCGGCGTGTCCGTGGTGGCCGACTCGAGCCGCGGATCGGAGCGGCTCCCCGCCGTGCCGGTCATCATCGGCCTCTGTCTGGTCGTCGCGCTGCGCCGCAGGGCACCGGAGAAGATGCTGCTGCTCGCCGTCGCGATGGGCGTCGCGCAGCTGGCGTTCGGTGTCAGACCGAGCGTCGCGAACTTCGCCATGCTGGTGATCACTTTCACCGTGGCCACGGTCGGTGAGCGCTGGGCCTCCCGGCTCGCGCTGGTCTGCAGTCTCTGCGCGGCCGGGATCTCACAGGTGCGCTGGCCGAACGAGATGCGGGGCGGCTGGGCGCAGGAGATCTTCGTCGTCGTCGTCATGACGGTGCCGTTCGTGCTCGCCTGGGTGCTCGGCGACTCGATGCGGACCCGGCGGGCGTACTTCGACCAGCTGGAGGAGCGCGCTGCCCGTCTGGAACGGGAGCGCGAGGCGCAGTCGAAGGTCGCGGTGGCCGCCGAGCGGGCCCGTATCGCCCGCGAACTGCACGATGTCGTCGCACACAACGTCTCCGTCATGGTGGTGCAGGCCGACGGTGCGGCGTACGTGATGGACGCGGCGCCGGACCAGGCCCGGCAGGCCCTGGAGACCATCTCCAGCACCGGCAGGCAGGCCCTCGCTGAGATGCGCCGGCTGCTCGGCGTGCTGCGGACCGGCGACGCCCGGGAGAGCGGGGAGTACGTCCCGCAGCCCGACGTCGAGCAGATCGAGGAACTGATCGAGCAGGTCAGGCAGACCGGCCTGGCAGTGGATTTCAAGATCGAGGGCACCCCGCGCCCGCTCCCCAGCGGGGTCGAGCTGACCGCGTACCGCATCGTGCAAGAGGCCCTGACCAACACCCGCAAGCACGGGGGCCCGGACGCCGGGGCGAGTGTGCGGCTGGTCTACTTCGACGACGGGCTCGGGCTGCTGGTCGAGGACGACGGCCGGGGCGCCGCGCACGAACTGTACGAGGACGGCGGCGCCGACGGTGCGGGCCACGGCATGATCGGCATGCGCGAGCGGGTCGGCATGGTCGGCGGCACGCTCGACGCCGGGCCGCGCCCCGGCGGCGGTTTCCGGATCAGCGCGCTGCTGCCGCTCAAGCCCGCCCACTAGCCGGCCGACCCTTGCTGGACAGGAAACAGGAGACAAGGACCCTCATGGCGATCCGCGTGATGCTCGTCGACGACCAGGTGCTGCTGCGCACCGGTTTCCGGATGGTGCTCGCAGCCCAGCCGGACATGGAGGTCGTCGCCGAGGCCGGCGACGGCGCGGAGGCGATCGAGAACCTTCGTTCCACCGCCGTGGACGTGGTGCTGATGGACGTCCGCATGCCGAGGCTGGACGGCGTCGAGGCGACCCGGCGCATCTGTGGCATGCCCGATGCGCCCAAGGTGCTCATCCTGACCACCTTCGACCTCGACGAGTACGCCTTCTCCGGACTGAAGGCGGGGGCCAGCGGCTTCATGCTCAAGGACGTGCCGCCGGGCGAACTGCTCGCCGCGATCCGTTCCGTGCACAGCGGAGACGCGGTCGTCGCCCCGTCCACCACGCGGCGACTGCTCGACCGCTTCTCGCCCTTGCTGCCGAGCAGCGGCGACGAACCGCAGCACAAGGACGTCGGCAAGCTCACCGAACGCGAACGCGAGGTGATGCTGCTGGTGGCGCAGGGCCTGTCGAACGGCGAGATCGCGGCACGCCTGGTGCTGTCCGAGGCGACGGTGAAGACGCACGTCGGCCGCATCCTCACCAAGCTGAACCTGCGCGACCGGGTGCAGGTCGTCGTCCTCGCGTACGAGACGGGGCTGGTGCGGGCCGGCGGGGGCGGGGCGGGCTGAACCGGCATCGCGGCCTCGCCGCGGGACCGTACGGGCTCAGAGCCTGTCGGGCGACCTCTGATCGGGCGGACGAAGGTCACCCGACAGGCTCTCAGGCACAGGCGGCTGGACCGGGCCCACGGCGCCCGGTGCCGCTCACCGCAGCACACCCTCCAGGAAGTCGCTGCCGAGCCGGGCCACCACGGTCAGGTCCAGCTGGTGCAGTACGTAGCGGCCGCGGCGTCGCGTGGTGACCAGGCCGGCCTTCTTCAGCACCGAAAGATGCCGGGAGACCTCGGGTGCCGTGATGCTGTGCGAGTCGGCGAGTTCACCGGTGGTGTACGGGGAACGGGCGAGGTTGCGGCACAGGCGCATCCGCAGGGGGTGGGCCAGCGCCTCCATCCGCAGCTGCAGAAGCTCGACGGAGGCGGGGGACGGCAGCTCCGGGCGGTGCACCGGGTAGTGGATCACCGGGCGCCAGCCGGGTGCGTGCAGCACCATCAGATGCGGCCAGCCGAAGCTGGACGGGATGAGGGTCAGCCCGGCGCCGATGGACGGGTTGGTCGCGGTGGTCGAGCCCTCGGTCATCTTGTCGACGCTGATCCGGCTGCCGCTCTCGTCGAGCGAGAGCGCTGCGGACACCGCGCCCAGCGCCTCACCGGCGCCCTTGCGGCGCAGCAGATCCGTCTTGTGCCGGGCGTCGGCGACCAGCTGGACCTGGACCCGGCGCCAGGTGTCCGCGAAGAACGCCTCGTCGCAATCCTCGAAGAGGCGCCGGAACCAGCGGCGTACGGGGGCGGGGTCGGCCAGCAACTGCTGGGTGAACTCCACCTGCCGCGGACCGCGCGCCGCCGCCATGTCCAGGGCGCGGGCGCGCATGCCCGGGTCGCTGAGCGGGGAGGGGGCGCCGATCCCGTACAGGCTGGCGCAGGTGAACTCCAGGGCGGAGGTGACGAACCGCTCGTCGTCCAGCCGGTCGAGGATGTCGAGGTCCTCGGCGAGCGTCGCCCCGGTCCTGCCGTCACCGCCGCGGACCCCGGCGAACGCCATGAAGACGTCCGAGAACGTGTTCCGCCACAGGAACTCGGCCTCGTGGAGCCGGTCGGCCAGGTCCGGTTCCAGCGCACTTCCGGTCGCCGTCGCCCAGCCGTGCAGGCCGGGGTGGTGCCCCGGCTCGGCGAGCGCATGCAGCGCGAGCCCCAGTTCGGCGAGGGGCGAAGTCTCGAAGACGATGCGTTCGGACGGCAGTCCCGCGATGTCGATGTTCACGCTCACCCCTCCATAGTGCGGGGTGCGGAGAGAGCGTCACGCGCCATTTGACGGTGGTTGTCAATCGACGGGCCAGACCCGCCGGAGCGGCCCAGGCTGAGGTCATGGACGCGATGCACCAACACATGATCGACAGCTACCGCGCAGCTCAGCACGGGGAAGCGCCGCCGCCACTGCCTGGCCGGCACGACTGGGAGGTCGTGCGGCAGGCCCGCGACGCCCGCCGCTTCGAAGCGGTGATCGAAGGCCGCCCGGCGCACCGCCGCTGGAGAACGGCCCTCCGAGAACGCGTCGCCCGCCGCCTGCCGGGCACCGTCGGCCGGTCCGGCAGCCCCGCCCGGCCCGTCGGTCCCGGCACTCCCGGCCCGTCCGGCGTGTGAGGACGGAACGGGTGCTCGGACGACCGGGGCGCCCGCTGACCGGGGGTGGTCCTGGCGCCACCAGTCGGCCCGTCCGGCGGTCGAGGACGGAAAGGCCCCCCGGACGCCCCGGCACCCGCCTCCTCTAAGCCAGCCGCCGCACGAACTCCCCCACCGCTTCCCGCACGTCCCGTTTCGTCCACTCCAGCCCCGCCTCCGCCACCGTGACCTCCGTGTACGACGTCCCGGGCGGCCCCGCGGCGGCCGGGTGCCATCTGCGGAAGAGCGCCACGCCCGTCTCCTCCGCCTGCCGCACCGCCGCCTCCGTCAGGACTTCCGCCGGATACGGCAGCCATACCTGGAACTGCTGCGTGTGAGGCGGCTCCGGATGCACCCGGAACCACGGCACCGCGGACTCCGCGAACCCCTCGGTCAGCGCCCCGGCCACCACCTTCGCCTGCGCCACGTACGAAGCCAGTTTCGGCAGCTCCCGTTCCAGGCCGATCAGCGCGGCCAGTGCCGCCGGGAACTGCTGGAAGAGCTGCCCGCCGTACCGGTGGCGCCAGGTGCGCGCCTCCTCGATCAGGGACTCGGGACCGGCGAGCGCCGCCCCCGACAGCCCGCCGAGGCTTTTGTAGAACGACACGTACACGCTGTCCGCCAGCGCCGCGATCTCCGGCAGCTCGCGCCCGAACCGAGGGGCGCACTCCCACAGCCTCGCGCCGTCTATGTGCACCACCGCATCACGTTCGCGCGCGGCCGCCACCACGGCCTCCAGCTCCTCCCACTCCGGCAGGACGAAACCGGCGTCGCGCAGCGGCAGCTCCAGCATCAGCGTGCCGAACGGCTCGGCGAAGTCGCGGATCTCCTCCGCGGTGGGCAACCGCGGCGCGGACGTCGGGTGGACGGTTCGCAGCCCGCTCACCACCCCCAGCGCGCCACGCTCGTGCACCTCGGGGTGGGCGAGCGGGTGCAGCGCCACGGTCGGATTGCCGGTGCGCCCCGCCCAGCAGCGCAGGGCTACCTGCTGTGCCATCGTTCCGGTCGGGAAGAACGCCGCCGCCTCCATGCCCAGCAGCCCGGCGATCCGCGTCTCCAGCTGGGCGACGACGCCGTCGCCGTAGATGTCCACGGGCTGGTCCGGGTCGGAGACGGACGCGGCGTGCGCGGCGAGGTCGGCCAGCTGTTCTCCGAGGGTGCGGTCGACCTGCGGCCGCGCCAGGACCCGCTCGGCCCGCCGCCAGGCGCCGATCCAGCGAAGGCGCTCTGCCTGTTCGCCGACCGGGGAGCCATCATCCCGTCCCTCGTCGCGTACCTGCACCTGCACCTGCTCTTCCGTGTCTGCCATGGGACGATCATCACGCAGAACGCCGCCCCGCCCATACCATTTCGCGGCCCCTGCCCCGCCGGCGATCCACGTGTTCGTCCACAGCCTGTGGACGGCCGGGAGCCCGGACGAAACGCTGGCGTAGCATGCAAAGAAATCGTCCGGTACCCCCCGCGGACTGGAACGGAAGGCCATCGCCGCGTGAACGCAACAACACCCAGGGAGCCCCTCGACGCGAGGGACCGCCCCGCCCGCCTCACCGTCGGCGTCGTGGGCGCGGGCCGCGTCGGCCCCGCCCTCGCCGCATCCCTGCAGCTCGCCGGACACCGCCCGGTCGCCGTCTCGGGTGTCTCCGACGCGTCCGTGCGCCGCGCCGCCACGCTTCTGCCCGATGTGCCCCTCGTGCAGCCCGCAGAGGTGCTCGCCCGCGCCGAGCTGGTGCTGCTGACCGTCCCCGACGACGCCCTGCCCGGCCTGGTCGAGGGCCTCGCCGAGACGGGCGCGGTCCGCCCGGGACAGCTGATCGTCCACACGTCGGGGCGCTACGGGACCCGGGTTCTGGACCCCGCGCTGCGGGCCGGCGCCCTGCCGCTCGCCCTGCACCCGGCGATGACGTTCACCGGCACCGCTGTCGACGTACAGCGGCTGGCCGGCTGCTCCTTCGGAGTCACCGCCCCCGAGGAGTTGCGGCTCGCCGCCGAGGCTTTGGTCATCGAGATGGGCGGCGAACCCGAATGGATCGCGGAGGAGTCCCGCCCGCTCTACCACGCGGCGCTCGCCCTCGGCGCGAACCACCTGGTCACCCTGGTCGCCCAGTCGATGGAGCTGCTGCGAACGGCAGGGGTCGCGGCCCCCGACCGGATGCTCGGCCCGCTCCTCGGCGCCGCACTCGACAACGCGCTGCGCTCCGGTGACAACGCGCTGACCGGCCCGGTGGCCCGCGGCGACGCAGGCACGGTCGCCGCGCACATCGGCGAGCTGCGCAGGCACGCACCGCAGACCGTGGCCGGTTACCTTGCCATGGCCCGTGCCACCGCCGACCGGGCGCTCGCGCACGGCTTGCTCAAGCCGGAACTGGCGGAAGACCTGCTCGGCGTCCTGTCCGACGGCGGGACCGGTGCGGACGGCGCGGGCAGCACAGGACCGGGAGGGATCCGATGAACACGACCGAAGCGACCACGCTGCTGCGTACGGCGGCCGAACTCGACGCGTTCGGCACACGCACGGGGCCACGGGCCCTCGTCATGACGATGGGCGCCCTGCACGAGGGCCACGCCACCTTGATCCGTGCCGCACGCACCGCCGCGGGCCCGGACGGCCAGGTCGTCGTCACCGTCTTCGTCAATCCGCTGCAGTTCGGTGAGGCGGCGGACCTCCACCGCTACCCCCGTACCCTGGACGCCGATCTCGCCGTCGCGGGCGCGGCCGGCGCCGACGCGGTCTTCGCCCCGTCCGTCGACGAGGTCTACCCCGGCGGCGAACCGCAGGTCAGGATCAACGCGGGCCCGATGGGCGAGCGTCTGGAAGGCGCGTCCCGCCCCGGACACTTCGACGGGATGCTGACCGTCGTCGCCAAGATGCTCCACCTCACCCGCCCCGATGCGGCGTTCTTCGGACAGAAGGACGCCCAGCAGCTGGCGCTGATCCGGCGCATGGTGCGCGATCTGAACTTCCCGGTGGAGATCGTCGGCGTGGAGACGGTCCGCGAGGCCGACGGCCTCGCGCTCTCCAGCCGCAACCGTTTCCTCGACGCCGAGGAGCGTCACACCGCCCTCGCTCTCTCCCGGGCCCTGTTCGCCGCCCGGGACCGGCTGGCCGCCCAGCAGGCGCTGCACGCCCGCGCCCAGACCACTACGGCAACGACGGGCCGGGCCGCCGCCCTCACCCGCCTCGGCGAGGTCCGCGCGGCCGCCGACACCCAGGCGGTGGCCTGGGCCCGGCCCGACGACGGACCCGCGGCGGTACGCGCAGCCGCACGCACGATCCTCGACGACGCGGCCGTCGCGCAGCCCCCGCTCGCACTGGACTATCTGGCGCTGGTGGACCCCGCTGACTTCACCGAGATCCCCGATGACCGGACCACCGGTGACGCGATCCTCGCCGTTGCCGCACGGGTGGGTGCCACCCGACTCATCGACAACATCCCGCTGACCTTCGGAGCCGACACGTGACCGGAATACGGCTGACCGCCCCCGCCCCCGGCTGGGCCATCGACGCGGATGTCGTGGTGGTCGGCTCCGGCGTCGCCGGCCTCACCACCGCGCTGCGCTGCGCGGCCGCGGGCCTCGCCACCGTCGTCGTCACCAAGGCCCGCCTCGACGACGGCTCCACCCGCTGGGCGCAGGGCGGCATCGCCGCGGCGCTCGGCGAGGGAGACACCCCCGAACAGCACCTGGCCGACACCCTGGTCGCGGGCGCGGGCCTGTGCGACGAGTCCGCGGTGCGGACCCTGGTCACCGAAGGCCCCGACGCCGTACGCCGCCTGATCGAGACCGGCGCGCACTTCGACACCACCGACACCGGCGACATCGCGCTCACCCGCGAGGGCGGCCACCACCGCCGCCGTATCGCCCACGCGGGCGGGGACGCGACGGGCGCAGAGATCTCCCGTGCCCTGGTCGAGGCGGTCCGCTCCGCCGCCCTCCACACCGTGGAGAACGCCCTGGTGCTGGACCTGCTGACGGACGCCGAAGGGCGTACCGCGGGCGTCACCCTGCACGTCATGGGCGAGGGCCAGCACGATGGCGTCGGCGCGGTCCACGCCCCCGCGGTGGTCCTTGCCACCGGCGGCATGGGCCAGGTCTTCTCCGCCACCACCAACCCGCCGGTCTCCACCGGCGACGGTGTGGCGCTCGCCCTGCGGGCCGGTGCGGAGGTCTCCGACCTCGAGTTCGTCCAGTTCCACCCGACGGTCCTCTTCCTCGGTGCGGACTCCGAGGGCCAGCAGCCCCTCGTATCGGAAGCGGTACGGGGCGAGGGCGCCCATCTCGTCGACGCGTCCGGCACGCGGTTCATGGTCGGACAGCACGAACTGGCGGAGCTGGCCCCCCGCGACATCGTCGCCAAGGCCATCACCCGCCAGATGCAGCTGCACGGCACGGAGCACATGTATCTCGACGCTCGCCACTTCGGCGCCGAGATGTGGGAGCAGCGGTTCCCCACGATCCTGGCGGCCTGCCGCGCCAACGGCATCGACCCGATCACCGAACCCGTCCCGGTGGCGCCCGCCGCGCACTACGCCTCCGGCGGCATCCGCACCGACCTGCGCGGCCGGACGACGGTCCCGGGCCTGTACGCGTGCGGAGAGGTCGCCTGCACGGGCGTGCACGGCGCGAACCGGCTGGCGTCCAACTCGCTCCTGGAGGGGCTGGTCTTCGCCGAGCGCATCGCTGCGGACATCGTTGCGAACGGTCCGCGCACCGCACAGGCACCGGCCGCCGACATGCCGGCCGCCGTACTCCCTGCCCCCTCCCCGCTTCTTGCCCCCGAGGTGCGGCCGCAGATCCAGCGGATCATGACCCAGGGCGCCGGAGTCCTCCGTTCCGCAGTCAGCCTCGCCACCGCCGCCGACGAGCTGGAGGCCCTGCACCGCAGCGCCGCCGTCGACGCCGAGGCGGCCGAGCCCAAGGTCGCGGTGCCCGGCGTCGAGGCATGGGAGGCCACCAACCTCCTCCTCGTCTCGCGCGTCCTGGTCGCTGCCGCCCGGGAGCGCGAGGAGACCCGCGGCTGCCACTGGCGCGAGGACCGGCCCGAGCGCGACGACGAGACCTGGCGCCGCCACCTCGTAGTCCGGCTCACCCCCGACCGGCAGCTGGTCCTGGCCCGTACGGAATCCGAGGCATTCCCGCCCGTACGCGCGACGGGGGCACCAGACTGCGCAACAGCACCCACGAACCACCCCACTCCCGAGGAGCCGTAACCGTGAGCACGCCCGAAGAGAATCCGCGCCCCACACCCGTGGACGTACCGCTGATCCAGATCGGCGCGCCCGCACCGGCCGCGGGCGGCTGCGGGGACGCCTGCGGCTGCGGCGGGGAGGAAGGCTACGAGCTGGACCCCCTGGAGTGCGGTCTCGACCCCGACCTCGCCCAGCTGCTCGCCGACGCGGGCCTCGACCCGGTCCAGGTCGAGGACATCGCGCACGTCGCCATCGAGGAGGACCTCGACGGCGGTGTGGACGTCACAACCGTCGCCACGGTCTCCGAGGAGGCCATGGCCACCGGTGACTTCACCGCCCGCGAGGCCGGTGTCGTCGCAGGTCTGCGCGTCGCCGAGGCCGTCCTCTCCATCGTCTGCACGGCCGAGTTCGAGGTCGAGCGCCACGTCGAGGACGGCGACCGCGTCGCCCCCGGCCAGAAGTTGCTGACCGTCACCACCCGCACCCGTGACCTGCTCACCGGCGAGCGCAGCGCGCTCAACCTGCTTTGCAGGCTCTCGGGCATCGCGACCGCCACCCGCGCCTGGGCCGATGTGCTCGAAGGCACGAAGACGAAGGTCCGCGACACCCGCAAGACCACCCCGGGTCTGCGCGCCCTGGAGAAGTACGCGGTGCGCTGCGGCGGCGGCGTCAACCACCGGATGTCGCTCTCCGACGCCGCGCTGGTCAAGGACAACCACGTCATCGCGGCGGGTGGCGTCGCCGAGGCGTTCAAGCGGGTGCGGGACGAGTTCCCGGACGTACCGATCGAGGTCGAGGTCGACACCCTGGACCAGGTCCGCGAGGTCCTGGAGGCGGGAGCCGACCTGATCCTGCTGGACAACTTCACCCCGTCCCAGACCGAGGAGGCCGTCGCGCTCGTCGGCGGCCGCGCGGTCCTGGAGTCCTCCGGCCGGCTCACCCTCGACACCGCCAGTGCCTACGCCGCCACAGGCGTCGACTACCTGGCCGTGGGCGCGCTCACCCACTCCTCGCCGATCCTCGACATCGGCCTGGACTTCCGCGACACCGACGGGGCCGGCGTCTGATGCTGCTCACCATCGACGTCGGCAACACCCACACCGTCCTGGGCCTGTTCGACGGTGAGGAGATCGTCGAGCACTGGCGGATCTCCACCGACGCCCGCCGCACCGCGGACGAGCTCGCGGTGCTGCTCAACGGCCTGATGGGCATGCACCCGCTGCTCGGCGAGGAGCTGGGCGACGGCATCGAGGGCATCGCGATCTGCTCCACGGTCCCGGCCGTCCTGCACGAGCTGCGCGAGGTCACCCGCCGCTACTACGGCGACGTGCCCGCCGTGCTCGTCGAGCCGGGCATCAAGACGGGCGTCCCGATCCTGATGGACAACCCGAAGGAGGTCGGCGCGGACCGCATCATCAACGCGGTCGCGGCCGTCGACCTCTACGGCGGCCCGGCGATCGTCGTCGACTTCGGCACGGCGACCACCTTCGACGCGGTCTCCGCCCGGGGCGAGTACGCGGGCGGGGTCATCGCCCCCGGCATCGAGATCTCGGTCGAGGCGCTCGGCGTGAAGGGCGCCCAGCTCCGCAAGATCGAGCTGGCCCGGCCGCGCAGCGTGATCGGCAAGAACACGGTCGAGGCCATGCAGGCGGGGATCGTGTACGGCTTCGCGGGCCAGGTCGACGGCGTCGTCGAGCGCATGAAGAAGGAGCTGGCGGCCGACCCGGACGACGTCACCGTCATCGCGACCGGCGGCCTTGCTCCGATGGTGTTGGGGGAGTCCTCCGTCATCGACGAGCACGAGCCCTGGCTCACGCTCATCGGGCTGCGACTGGTGTACGAGCGCAACATCGCCCGGATGTAGGGCACGCGCCGGGTACCTGCGGGAACGGCGCGGCGGCGCGGAGGCCGCCGCCGCGCCGCCGCGCCCAGCTAAACGGATTTTGTCCATTTAGCACGTATTGTCGCGTTATGCCCACGCCTTACGGATCACGCGGCGGTATGGCGTTCAGCGCGGACGAGCTGCGTGTGCTCCGACGCGCCCTCGCCAACGCCCTCCGCCCCACGCCCCTGCCCGACGAGGACGTCCAGGACTGCCTGCGGCTCGCGAGTTCCCTGGACGAGGCGGTCGGGGAGGCGGGACGGCTGCGTACGTTCCTCCTCGCCGACCTCGTCCGCTACCGCGACGCCCTCCCAGGCTCGGTCACCAGCTATTTGGAGCTGCTCCAGGATGCCCTGGCCGCCGGATACGACCCTCGCCCGGAGGATCTGGCCGCCCTGCGCACCCAGCGGGGCAGACCGGTTGCCGCGGCGCTCCTGGAGCGCTGCCATGTGCTCGCCGAGCGGTCGGTGCGGGCCCGTCTCGCCGGACGCGCCGTACCCGCGACAGCACCCGCCCCGCGCGGCCGTCTGCTCGCCCTCCCCGGCGGCCGGGCCGCGACCGCGGAACCCGAAAAGCCGAAGGCCCCGGCGGCCCCGGCCCGTCCCGCGCCGCCGTCCGAACGCCCCGCCCCGAAGCCCTCGGAAGTCTTCCCGCCCCGCCGCCGGCCCGTCCCGCCCCCGCAGCAACGCGCCGCGGGGTAGCCGCACCGGACGACGGAGGGGTCGCGCGGAAGTCCGTACCGGGATCGCTACTCTGGATCCCATGGACTACGTATCCGCGCTCGTGCCCCCCGTGGTGATGGCCGCCTTCTTCATCGGCCTCGTCGTGACGATCGTCAAGAGCCAGGGCGGCCCGAACAAGGCCAAGGAGGACGCGGCCGTGGACTCGGCGCTCGGCCACGCCGAGGCGGCGCAGCAGGCATCGCGGACCGAAGGCGTCTGACCGGTACGGCGCGTACCGCACCTCGCCTACCGCATGAAGGGCGTGCGGCTCATGAGGAGCCGCACGCCCTTTTGTCACTCAAATAATCGGTCATTCCAGACATCTAGCACTAAGGTGACGCTGTGCCTCGCCAATTGGGAGAGCTGGAAGACGCCGTGATGACACGGGTCTGGCAATGGAACCGACCGGTCACCGTGCGGGAAGTCCTTGAGGACCTTCAGAAGGAACGGTCCATCGCGTACACGACCGTCATGACAGTAATGGACAATCTCCATCAGAAGGGCTGGGTGCGCAGGGAAGTCGAAGGCCGCGCATATCGATATACGGCGGTCTCCACCCGCGCCGCCTACTCGGCCGCACTGATGAACGAAGCCTGGTCCCAGAGTGACAACCCCGCCGCCGCTCTTGTCGCCTTCTTCGGCATGATGTCCGCCGAGCAGCGGGAAGCACTCAGTGACGCGATGCGGATCGTATCGCCGGAGCTGACGGAGACCGGTGATCGCCCGGCCGATGACGCGGACACCGAGTCCGGGCGATAGCGTCGGGGCATGTCCTCAGAGCTTCCGCATACCGATTTCCGTACCGAACCGTCGGTTATGAAGGAGGCCATCACCGTCCGGCGTGCCCGGACGGGCGATGTGCCCTCGGTCCGCCGTCTCCTCGACGGGTACGTGCGCGAAGGCATCCTGCTCGACAAAGCGACGGTGACGCTTTACGAGGACATCCAGGAGTTCTGGATCGCGGAACGCGACGAGGACGCCCGCGTCATCGGCTGCGGTGCACTCCATGTGATGTGGGAAGACCTTGCGGAAGTCCGTACTCTCGCGGTCGACCACAGCATCAAGGGCGCCGGAGTCGGGCATCAAGTACTGGACAAGCTGTTGCAGACCGCCCGCTGGCTGGGTGTGCGCCGGGTTTTCTGTCTCACCTTCGAAGTCGACTTCTTCGCCAAGCATGGCTTCGTGGAGATCGGAGAGACGCCGGTCGACACAGATGTCTACAGCGAGCTGCTGCGTTCCTATGACGAGGGCGTAGCAGAGTTCCTCGGTCTCGAACGGGTGAAGCCGAACACCTTGGGTAACAGCCGGATGCTTCTGCACCTGTGACCGTCGGAAGGCGCCGGAACCCTATGTCCGAATCGCGCATGTTTCCCGTGTTCTTGCGCTCCTGAACCTCTCCCAGGGGTTTGTGTTTTCCGGGGAAAAGCGGTTTCCTTTCCGCGTACTGCATTTTCGATGAAAGGAAATCCGGTGGCACAGAAGGTTCAGGTCCTTCTTGTCGATGACCTCGACGGTGGCGAGGCGGACGAGACGGTGACGTTCGCTCTGGATGGCAAGACGTACGAGATTGACCTCACCACGACCAACGCGGACAAGCTCCGTGGTCTTCTTGAGCCGTACACCAAGGGTGGCCGGCGTACCGGCGGCCGTGCCGCAGCGGGTCGTGGCAAGGGTCGCGCCGTTACCGGTGGCAACAAGGACACCGCCGAGATCCGTAAGTGGGCGCGCGAGAACGGTCACAATGTGAATGACCGTGGTCGTGTTCCGGCAGAGATTCGCGAGGCTTACGAGAAGGCCAACGGCTGAACTGCCGACCGGTCCGTCGACAGTCCCTTTGCCGACAGCTCCGCTGCCGGTTGCGCCGTTGCCGTCCGCCCCGTCCGGGCATGCATCAACCGGGCCCGGTGGCATTCCGTTGCCACCGCGTCCACGAGCCGTACGAGATCGGGAGCACCCCCACCCCTGCTCCCGAGGCCGACGAGGGCCGGGAGCTCCGGCTTCCCCTCGTGCCGCAGCTCGGGGGGCCGCAGCCATGCGGCGGCCCCCGGCGAGCGAGGAGCCCAGCCGGGCGGCGTCGGTGCGATGATCCGCCCGCCCGTACCGACGGCGGTCAGCGCGAGGGAGACCCCGCCCCACTCCAGCCAGTCGAGCAGCCCCGGCAGCTCGTCGGCGCTCCCCGCAGCCACCAGCAGTCCCATGGTCCGCCCCGTCAGTGCCACGGGTCCTGTGTGCCCCAATCGCCGCAGCGCCGCGTACCCCGCGGCCGCAGGCAGTTCCAGGACGTCGAACCGCAGCCCGGTCGGCAACTGCACCGGAGCGGTCCCTTCCGTCGGCCAGCCGAGCTCGTGCTCATACCACCACGCACAGTCACTGGTGCGCTCGTCAGCGAGCGCTGCGCGTGGGGGCGGGACGGTGAAGGCCATGCCCGAAGAACTGCCAGGCGGCCCCAAGGGTTACGCAGAGTCGGCAAATATGTGCATAGCGTGTCCATGATGGGGGCGTGCGAGCGGATTTCCGGGCGCAAGAATGTTCGCCCGTAGCGGAGGGAACCGGCGCGCGCCGCATGGACTGTCTGTAATTGCGGGTAAGAACATCCCTAGTGGGGAGGGGCGACACGCGGCTCGGCACGTCTCACGTTCGCCATCGGCGTACTGGCGATAGGGGTATCTGCCTGGCCTGCGGGAACATCGTCTCGCACCATCGGGTTGGAGCAGTTGTCGGCGTTCGGGGCAGGAGGCCAAGGACGGGTGTCGGCAGTTGGAATGAGCGGTCCCCGCTTGCGGGACTAAGCTGCGGAAGGACAGGGAGGGGACCGACCCCTTACTGCCTGACCGCTCTGAGGAGCGATTAACGATGTTCGAGAGGTTCACCGACCGCGCGCGGCGGGTTGTCGTCCTGGCTCAGGAAGAAGCCCGGATGCTCAACCACAACTACATCGGCACCGAGCACATCCTCCTGGGCCTTATCCACGAGGGTGAGGGTGTCGCCGCTAAGGCCCTGGAGAGCCTCGGGATTTCGCTCGAGGCGGTCCGCCAGCAGGTGGAGGAGATCATCGGTCAGGGCCAGCAGGCCCCGTCCGGGCACATCCCCTTCACTCCCCGAGCCAAGAAGGTCCTGGAGCTGTCGCTCCGCGAGGCTCTTCAGCTTGGCCACAATTACATCGGCACGGAGCACATCCTGCTCGGCCTGATCCGCGAGGGCGAGGGCGTCGCCGCCCAGGTCCTCGTGAAGCTGGGCGCCGACCTGAACCGGGTGCGGCAGCAGGTCATCCAGCTGCTCTCCGGGTACTCGGGAGGCAAGGAGGCGGCCACCGCAGGCGGCCCCGCGGAGGGCACGCCCTCCACGTCCCTGGTGCTCGACCAGTTCGGCCGGAACCTCACCCAGGCCGCTCGCGAATCCAAGCTCGACCCGGTCATCGGGCGCGAGAAGGAGATCGAGCGGGTCATGCAGGTGCTCTCCCGCCGTACCAAGAACAACCCGGTTCTCATCGGCGAGCCCGGCGTCGGCAAGACGGCGGTCGTCGAGGGACTGGCGCAGGCCATCGTCAAGGGCGAGGTGCCCGAGACCCTCAAGGACAAGCACCTCTACACCCTCGACCTCGGCGCGCTGGTCGCCGGTTCCCGCTACCGCGGTGACTTCGAGGAGCGCCTGAAGAAGGTCCTCAAGGAGATCCGCACCCGCGGCGACATCATCCTGTTCATCGACGAGCTCCACACCCTCGTGGGTGCGGGCGCCGCCGAGGGCGCGATCGACGCCGCCAGCATCCTCAAGCCCATGCTGGCGCGAGGTGAGCTCCAGACGATCGGTGCGACGACGCTCGACGAGTACCGCAAGCACCTGGAGAAGGACGCCGCTCTCGAGCGCCGCTTCCAGCCCATCCAGGTCGCGGAGCCGTCGCTGCCGCACACCATCGAGATCCTCAAGGGTCTGCGCGACCGCTACGAGGCCCACCACCGCGTCTCCATCACGGACGAGGCACTGGTCCAGGCCGCGACGCTGGCCGACCGCTACATCTCGGACCGCTTCCTGCCGGACAAGGCGATCGACCTGATCGACGAGGCCGGTTCCCGGATGCGTATCCGCCGGATGACCGCGCCGCCGGACCTCCGTGAGTTCGACGAGAAGATCGCGGGTGTCCGCCGCGACAAGGAGTCGGCCATCGACTCCCAGGACTTCGAGAAGGCAGCGTCCCTCCGCGACAAGGAGAAGCAGCTGCTGGCGGCGAAGGCCAAGCGGGAGAAGGAGTGGAAGGCCGGCGACATGGACGTCGTCGCCGAGGTCGACGGCGAGCTCATCGCCGAAGTCCTGGCCACCGCCACCGGCATCCCGGTCTTCAAGCTGACGGAGGAGGAGTCCTCCCGACTGCTGCGCATGGAGGACGAGCTCCACAAGCGCGTCATCGGCCAGAAGGACGCCATCAAGGCCCTCTCGCAGGCGATCCGCCGTACGCGAGCCGGTCTGAAGGACCCGAAGCGCCCCGGTGGCTCGTTCATCTTCGCCGGCCCGTCCGGTGTCGGTAAGACCGAGCTCTCCAAGACGCTCGCCGAATTCCTCTTCGGTGACGAGGACGCGCTGATCTCCCTCGACATGTCGGAGTTCAGCGAGAAGCACACGGTTTCCCGTCTCTTCGGTTCTCCCCCCGGTTACGTGGGTTACGAAGAGGGCGGCCAGCTCACCGAGAAGGTGCGCCGCAAGCCGTTCTCCGTCGTCCTCTTCGACGAGGTCGAGAAGGCCCACCCCGATATCTTCAATTCCCTGCTCCAGATTCTGGAAGACGGTCGCCTGACCGACTCCCAGGGCCGGGTCGTGGACTTCAAGAACACGGTCATCATCATGACGACCAACCTCGGGACCCGGGACATCTCCAAGGGCTTCAACCTGGGCTTCGCCGCCCAGGGCGACGTCAAGACCGGCTACGAGCGGATGAAGAACAAGGTCAACGAAGAGCTCAAGCAGCACTTCCGTCCGGAATTCCTCAACCGTGTCGACGACACGGTCGTCTTCCACCAGCTCACCGAGGAAGACATCATCCAGATCGTCGACCTCATGATCGCCAAGGTGGACGAGCGCCTGAAGGACCGCGACATGGGCATCGAGCTCAGCTCGGAAGCCAAGTCGCTCCTGGCGAAGAAGGGCTACGACCCCGTGATGGGCGCCCGGCCGCTGCGCCGGACGATCCAGCGCGAGATCGAGGACGTCCTCTCCGAGAAGATCCTCTTCGGTGAGCTGCGCCCCGGTCACATCGTGGTCGTCGGCACCGAGGGCGAGGGCGAGGAGAAGAAGTTCACCTTCCGCGGCGAGGAGAAGTCGGCGCTGCCCGACGTCCCGCCGATCGAGCAGGCGGCAGGCGGCGCCGGCCCGAACCTGACGAAGGACGTGTAAGGGCGCGCTGAGCGTCCGAGCAGCCGATGGGGCTGCCCCGGAACCGTTTCGTACGGTTCCGGGGCAGCCCCTTCGCCGTGCCGCCAGGTGCGCACGACGAGCCCGGGTTCCACATCTAGGAGGGTGCTGAAGATCTCGGCCGGATCAGTGCGGCCGCTGGTCACCGCTCTCCCCGCCCCGGGAGCTGAGCGTCTGCCGTGACAGCGCAGTCAGGTTGCCTGTCGAATGTCCCGAATCGGGCGGCCTTCGGCCCCGTCGGTAGTGACAAGGCGCACACCCCCTCGGCGCTCTCCTATGAGGCGTAGGAGACGGGGCCGTGACCGCGGAAGGGGCCTTTGCCCCGCGGCGGAACGGGGCCTTCGGTGCGACGGGAGGGGAGGCCCGAAACGCTGCAACATGTCCGTTTCAGGCGGTTTGGAGCTGGGGTTAAACCTGTTTGGCGGAGGAGGTTCGGTCGAGTCGCGTGTCGAAGATCCGGGGTCCGTGGCAACGAGTTCTCTGGGGTGTAAATACGGCTTTTCTTCGTAGATAGGGTGTTTGGGCACAAGTGGGGTGGCGGGTTACCAAGGGATGGCCAGCCCGGCGGACAAGCCGGGCTCACTCGCATCCGGAGGATCCCCGCTTATGTCGAAGCGCGTTACGTTCCAGCACTCCCGCCGCCCGTCCATGTCCCGTGTCCGTGGCGCCGTGGTGGCAGCCGGCCTGGGGACGTCGATGGTTCTCGGCGCGGGCGCTGCGTTCGCAGCCGCCCCGGCGAGCGCCCCCAGCACCGCGAGTCTGATCGGCAATACGGCGGCCGATTCGGTCGCCGCGCAGGCGGCCGCGCAGGCCAAGGCGGCGGTCAAGAAGGCCGCTGCGGCGGAGCAGGCCGCACGCAGCTCCGCCAAGGAAGCCGCCGGCAAGGCGGCCTCCTGGGTGGCACCGGTCCGCCACTACGCGCTGAGCGCCTCCTTCGGCACCGACGGCAGCCGCTGGGCTCACAAGCACTCCGGCCAGGACTTCGCCGTGCCGACCGGGACCACGGTCAAGGCCGCGCACTCCGGCACCGTCGTGAAGGCCGGCCCGAACGGCGGCGGCGACGGTCCCGCGTACGGCAACGCCATCGTGATCAAGCACGGTAACGGCACGTACTCCCAGTACGCGCACCTGTCGCGGATCGACGTGCGCATAGGCCAGACCGTGAGCACGGGCGAGAAGATCGCCCTCTCGGGCAACACCGGCAACTCCAGCGGCCCGCACCTGCATTTCGAGATCCGTCACACCGCCAACTACGGTTCGGCGATCAACCCGGTCTCGTTCCTGCAGCGGCAGGGCGTCACGGTCTGACCCGACCTGACGACCGCACCACGGCCCGGATCCCGCTCCCGCCGCCCTAGGGCGTGTTTCGAAAGTCCCGCCTGCCTGGCGACGCCTGGCACGCACGCTCGCTGCGTTGTCGGGCTCACCCCGATACGACCGGTATCGGGGTGACCCTCCGCCTTGCGATCGCACGCACCAGACGCCGCCAGGCCCGCCCTGCGGGCGGACGACGCTACTTTCGAAACACGCCCTAGGGCCTGTTCTGAGTTCCCTGCCTGCGCCCCGACGCCCGGCACGCACGCTCGGCGCACGGCCGCGCAGGACAGGTGGCTCCGCCACATGACCTGCGACACCGCACGCCGATCGCACGCACCGACCACCGCTGCGCCCGCGCTTCGCGCGAACGACGGGGAACTCAGAACAGGCCCTAGCTCGCGGGGCCCGGGCTGTGGGCTTGGGTGATGAGGTCGAAGGCGACTTCGAGGACGGCTTTGCGCTTGTCCTCGAAGTCGCCGTCGAAGTCCTTGAGGGCGAACATGCCCGCGTGCAGCGTGAAGAGCGCGGTGAAGCAGCGCACCTGGTCGGTCAGTGGCGCGTCGGGTTCCTTGATCAGATCGACGAGGGTCACGATGCGGCCCTTGATGGTCTCTCCAATGCTGAGATCCCGTATGGTCGCCTGGTTCTCCTGCATGAACCGGAAGAGCGGCGCCGCCGCGGCCAGTGCGTCGCTGTAGCGGACCAGGATCTCCTTCTTCGTCTCCAGGGTGCGCGGCTGTTCCTTGCCCCAGGCGATCAGCTCCTCGACGGGCCGGTTGAGGTCCTCGAAGATGCTGATGAGGATGTCTTCCTTGGTCTTGAAGTGGTAGTACAGCGCCGCCTTGGTGACGTCCAGCTTCTCGGAGATCTCGCGCAGCGAGGTCTTCTCGTAGCCCTGCTCGGCGAAGAGCTCCAGGGCGACGTCCTGGATACGCTGGCGCGTATCGCCCCGGCGTGGCTGCGGCGTGCTGCCCATGGTGCGCTCCCCAAAGAACTTACTTGACGCCCGGCTAGTTACGGGTCTACTTTCCCCAGTGTAGTCAACTAGCCGGGCGGCAAGTAAGGGCCCGGCTAACAGGGGATCAGGGGAGTTGGGAACCATGTCGGACCTGAAGAAGGCGGCGGGCGGGAAGCCGGGCGGCCGAGCAGCCGAGAAGACTGCCGACGAGCCGCCCGCCGCACCCGAACCGCAGCAGCGCAGCGTCCGGGTGGTGATGCTCGCCCTGATGATCACCATGCTGCTGGCCATGCTCGACAATCTGATCGTCGGCACCGCCATGCCGACCATCGTCGGTGATCTCGGCGGCCTGGAGCATTTGTCCTGGGTCGTCACCGCGTACACCCTGGCCACCGCGGCCTCGACCCCGATCTGGGGCAAGCTCGGCGACATGTACGGACGCAAGGGCATCTTCCTCACGTCCATCGTGGTCTTCCTGATCGGCTCCGTACTGAGCGGCATGGCCCAGGACATGGGCCAGCTGATCGGCTTCCGTGCGGTCCAGGGGCTCGGCGCGGGCGGACTGATGGTCGGTGTCATGGCCATCATCGGCGACCTGGTGCCGCCCCGCGAGCGCGGCAAGTACCAGGGAATGATGGCCGGCGTGATGGCGATCGCCATGATCGGCGGGCCGCTCGTCGGCGGCACCATCACCGACCACCTCGGCTGGCGCTGGAGCTTCTACATCAACCTGCCGTTGGGCGCCGTCGCCCTCGCCATGGTCACCGCCGTACTGCACCTGCCGAACAGGAAGCGCACCCGGGCGAACGTCGACTACCTCGGCGCCGGGCTGCTGACCCTCGGCATCACCGCGATCGTGCTGGTCACCACCTGGGGCGGTTCGGAGTACGCCTGGGGCTCCGCCGTGATCATGGAGCTCATCGCGATCGGTGTCGTCTCGCTCGTCGGCTTCCTCTTCGTCGAGACGAAGGCCGCAGAACCGATCATTCCGCTGCACATCTTCCGCAACCGCAACTTCACACTGATGTCGATCGTCGGTTTCATGTCCGGCTTCGTGATGTTCGGAGCGGTGCTCTTCCTGCCGCTGTTCCAGCAGTCCGTCCAGGGTGCGTCCGCGACCAACTCCGGTCTGCTGCTCCTGCCGATGCTGCTGTCGATGATGGTTGTCTCGCTGATCGCCGGACGGGTCACCACCAGCAGCGGCAAGTACAAGATCTTCCCCATCGTGGGCTCCATCCTGATGGTGTCCGGCCTGTTCCTGCTCTCGCAGATGGACACCGGCACCACCCGCTTCACCTCCGGCGTCTACATGGCGGTCCTCGGCGCGGGCATGGGCTTCCTGATGCAGATCACGATGCTCGTCGCGCAGAACAGCGTCGAGTTGAAGGACATGGGCGTCGCCTCCTCCGCGACCACCCTCTTCCGTACGCTCGGCAGCTCCTTCGGCGTCGCGATCATGGGTGCGCTGTTCACCGGACGAGTGCAGGACGAGATGGTGGCCCGCGGCGGCGGAGCAGCCACCTCGAAGTCCGCGCAGCTGGACGCGGCGAGCCTGGCGAAGCTGCCGGACGCGGTGCGTGAGGCGTACCAGTTCGCGGTGTCGTCAGGAATCCACATCGCCTTCCTGGTCGGTGCATCGGTCGGTCTGATCGCGCTGGTGGCGGCGGTGTTCGTCAAGGAGGTACCGCTGCGGGGGGCGGGCCCGGAGGCAAAGCCCGAGCCCACCGCCGAGAGCGGCGTGGAGGCATCGGAGCCGGTGGCCGACGCCAAGCAGAGCGAGAGCGTCTGACCCGACAGTGACCAGGGGCCCCGGGGGGGGGGGGGGGGGGGGGCGGGCGGGGCGCGGCGGGGGGGGGGGCGCGGGGGCGGGGGGCGGGGGGGGCGGGGGGGGGGGCGGGGGGCGGCGGGCGCGCGGGG